>DJPV01000014.1:0-15938 GCA_002437435.1 Lachnospiraceae bacterium UBA6403
CTGGCTTTAGTGTTTTTAATTTAATTTGAGAGGAGATTATATTTATGAAATGTTTATCATGTGGTAAGGAAAAATTTGATGAATGTACTATCAATGTAGAAGGAAAAATATATGGTTTAGTCACAAAAACTAAAAATAATAAAAATAAACTAAAAGCAGTGGTATGCAAAAATTGCAAAATGGTTTATTTAAAACAGGATGAAGGAAAGGATAAATAATAGAGAAGAAGTAACGCTTATGAATATACGAAATATTTCCACCATATGGTTGAAAATGAAATAGGGATAAAGTAAAATTAGCTGTGGTAATCTCATATTTTATTTGGAGGTAATTATGCTGAAAGCAATCATCCTTGCAGCAGGCAAGGGAACAAGAATGAAATCTGAAAAGCCAAAGGTTGTGCACGAGGTGCTTGGTAAACCGATGGTATACTATTCGATAGAAGCGGCAAGAGCTGCCGGATGTGATAAAGTCTGCGTGATCGTTGGATACAAGGCAGAAGAAGTAGAAAAGAGTATTAAAGATACTTATGCGAAGCTTGGTAAGACAGAAGAAATGCAGGATGTAGTAAGTTACGCACTACAGACCGAACAGCTTGGAACCGGTCATGCGGTTAAGTGTGCTTCTGATTTTATCGGCACAGAGGGAGATGTTGTTGTCCTTTGCGGAGATACACCGCTTGTAACCGGTAAGACATTAGAGCAGGCGATCAAGAAGCATGTTGCAGCAGAAAATGGTGTTACGGTTATCTCAGCGATGCTTTCAGATCCGTTTGGATATGGAAGAATTATCCGTGATGAGAAAGGCTTATCAAAGATCGTAGAACAGAAGGATGCAACTGAGGAAGAACAGGCGGTTAAAGAAGTAAATTCCGGTATGTATATTTTCAAATGTGATGCATTACTGGCAGCACTTTCGCAGATTACAAATGATAATGCACAGGGTGAATATTATCTGCCGGATACCATTGAGATCATCAAGAAAATGGGACTTCCGGTTGATGCAGCGGCCATGGAGGATGCAGACCAGATCAAGGGTGTCAATACACTGGAACAGCTTGCAGAAGCAGAAGAGATAATGAGGTTAAGATAAGATGAAACTGATAGTAGGACTTGGAAATCCGGGAACCAAATATGCGGGAACCAGACATAATGTAGGATTTTCCGTAATTGTAGGACTTGCAGATAAATATAATATAGAATTGAGTGAAAAGAAGCATAAAGCGATCTATGGCAGGGGCATGATAGAAGGAGAGAAAGTGATCCTTGCAATGCCGCAGACATTTATGAATCTGAGTGGAGAAAGTGTCCGGGAGCTGGTCGATTATTACAAATGCGATCCATCCGATGTGATCGTTGCTTATGATGATATCGATCTGGCAGTCGGCAAGCTTCGAATCCGTGAAAAGGGAAGTGCCGGCGGACATAATGGAATGAAGAATATCATTTCACATCTGGGAACACAGGAATTTGTCCGTGTCCGTGTCGGAATCGGAAAGAAACCGGATCGTATGGATCTTGCAGATTATGTATTATCCAGATTTGGAAAAGATGAACTTCCTGAGATCAAGGCAGGCTGTGATAATGCCTGTGATGCGATCGCATTGATTTTAAAAGACAGTGCGTCAGCAGCAATGAATAAATATAATTAACCGAAAGGCCAAATGTGTTGATCGGAACAGGTCGTATACAGGGTGTAGCCATGCATACGATCAGACAGGTATAAGAATCAGAAAATAAAAAAGAAAGGGAGCCAGGCTGTATCAGCCTGGCATTTGGCGTCGATATGAAGGCAATCAATGAGCCTGTAAAACATACCGAAAATTATATACAGATAAAGGACTGGTTAAAGCAACAGGATGGTATCGTCAATATATCCGGAAATGACGGAACAGACCGGGTATATCTGATGCATGCATTTTCATCCGATGCACATGTAAGGCTGGTCGTAACCTACAGTGAACAGAGAATGGAACAGTTATACGAGGACTTCCGTTTCTATGATAAAGCGGTGTATATGTATCCATCGAAGGATATTTTATTTTACAGCTCAGATATCCATGGAAATTCTATCACCAGACGGCGGATGGATATTTTCAGACGATTGATCGAGGGAGAAGCCTGCACGATCATTCTGACGGTAGATGCGTTATTTGATAGGATGCCGGATCTGTCCTATATTAAGAAAAATGTGGTGACGATCCGTGAGACAGAAGAACTGGATGTCGAGGCACTTAAGAAACGTCTGGTGGAACTGGGGTATGAAAAGGCGGACAGCGTAGACGGTGTCGGACAGTTTGCGGTGCGTGGTGGTATCATTGATATTTTCCCTCTGACAGAGGAATGTCCATATCGTATCGATATGTGGGATACGGAGGTCGATACGATCCGAAGCTTTGATGTGGAAAGCCAGCGGTCGATCGAACAGGTGCAGGAGATCCAGATCTATCCGGCAAGCGAGATGGTGTTGTCCGATCGCAGGACGTCGCAGGGAATCCGTAAGCTGGAGCAGGAATTCAAGCCATATTATGAGAAGCTGCGTAAAGAGTTCAAGACAGAGGAAGCTGCTCGTTTAAAGAAGCAGATCGGGGAGATCAAAGAGCAGTTGACAGAGTTCCATGGAATGGCAGGAGTCGACAGTTATGTAGAGTATTTCTACAGTAAGACTGTATCACTGTTAGACTGCTTCCATACAAAGAATACAGTTATTTTATTGGATGAGACTTCGAGGATATCAGATTATGCGGATAACTATATGGCGACCTTCCTTGAGAGCATGGAGAGCCGTCTGGAGGGTGGCTATATCCTTCCGGGTATGATGAATATTTTATTTACTTATCCGGCAATTGTGCAGAAAATGCAGGCATTTCAGACGCTCGCATTTTCTATTCTGTATCATGAAGATCGGTATTTTACGATCCGGCATGATGTAACATATGACAGCCGTGTGGTTAATTCTTACAGGAATAATTTTGAAGCGTTAATTGCGGATATCGGAAAATGGCGAGAGAAGAACTACCGTATCATATTTATCTCACCATCGACGACCAGAGCGAAACGCATGGTTGAGAATCTGACCAGCCATGATGTGGCATGCTTCTATTCAGAGGATACCGACCGTGTTCTTTCTGAGAAAGAGGTAATGGTTACGACAGGAAGACTTCGGGCAGGATTTGAGTTTCCGGAGCTGAAGCTGGTTGTGATAAATGAAGGCGACGTCTTTACTGCACGGAGCAGTACGAAGAAAAAGAAGAATCAGAAGCCTCGGTATTCCGGTGAAGTGATCAAGGATTTCTCCGATATCAGCGTGGGTGACTGTGTGATCCATGAACGCTATGGCGTTGGTATCTATGGCGGTATCGAGAAGGTCGAAGTGGACGGTGTCTTAAAAGATTATGTAACGATCAATTATGCAGAGGGTGGAAAACTCTATGTGTTGGCCTCTGAGGTAGATTGTATCCAGAAATACAGTGATAAAGAGGGCAGACGGCCGAAGATCAACAAGCTCGGCAGCAAGGACTGGGAGAAGACCAGAAGCCGGGTAAAAGGTCATGTTGCAACGATCGCAAAGGAACTGGTGAACCTGTATGCGAAACGACAGGCATCACAGGGCTTCTGCTATTCGAAGGATACGATCTGGCAGCAGGAATTTGAGGAAATGTTCCCATATGAGGAAACGGATGACCAGAAGAAAGCAATCGCAGAGACAAAGGCGGACATGGAGAGCAGCAAGATCATGGATCGTCTGATCTGTGGTGATGTGGGCTTTGGTAAGACAGAGGTTGCGATCCGTGCGGCATTTAAGGCGGTATACGATGGCAGACAGGTCGCATATCTTGTGCCTACTACGATACTTGCGCAGCAGCATTATAATACGTTCAAAGAACGTATGAAGGAATTCCCGGTTGAGATTCGTCTGTTATGCCGTTTCTGTACACCGAAGGAGGTACGGGAGACGATCGCCGATCTGAAGGCCGGAAAGGTGGATATCGTGATCGGAACACATCGGCTGTTGTCCAAGGATGTGACATTTAAGCAGCTTGGTCTGCTGATCATAGACGAGGAGCAGCGGTTTGGTGTAACACATAAGGAAAAGATCAAGCAGATGAAGACAAATGTTGACGTCTTGACCTTGACAGCGACTCCTATTCCTCGTACACTTCATATGAGCCTGATCGGTATCCGGGATATGAGTGTTCTGGAAGAACCGCCGGTTGACAGACGGGCGATCCAGACCTATGTTATGGAGCTTGACCCCGAACTTGTCAAAGAAGCGATCAAGCGTGAGCTGGCGCGGGATGGTCAGGTATATTATGTATATAACCGGGTAAATAATATAGAGATGATCACATCAGAGATTGCATCCCTTGTGCCGGATGCAGTCGTTGAGTATGCGCATGGCCAGATGCATGAACGGCAGCTTGAGGACATCATGTATCGGTTTATCAATCATGAGATCGATGTGCTGGTCACGACGACGATCATCGAGACCGGCCTGGATATTCCGAATGCAAATACTATGATCATTCATGATGCGGATACATTTGGTTTATCCCAGTTGTATCAGCTCCGTGGCCGTGTCGGACGTTCAGATCGGAACGCATATGCATTTCTGATGTACCGTCGGGATAAACTTATTAAAGAAACTGCGGAAAAGAGATTGAAAGCGATCCGTGAATTTACCGACCTTGGTTCCGGAATCAAGGTGTCCATGAAGGATCTGGAGATCCGTGGCGCGGGAAATATCTTAGGCGAGGATCAGTCCGGTCATATGGAAGCAGTTGGTTATGATCTGTACTGTAAGATGTTAAATGATGCGATCCGTCAGGAGATGGGCGAGAAGGTTGAAGAACGGTTTGAGACGACTGTACAGCTTCCGGTGGATGCTTATATACCGGCTGAGTATGTCAAGAATGAATTTATTAAGCTGGATCTGTATAAGCGGATATCGCATATCGCATCGGATGATGATTACGATGATATTATTGACGAGTTAAATGACAGATTTGGAGAGATGCCGACGGAGGTTCTGAACCTGCTCGATGTATCTTTATTAAAGGCAAAGGCAAATCGTGCCTATATAACCAGCATTATGCTGGCGGGTGCAGAACTGCGGTTTTCAATGTTTAAACAGGCGAAGATCGATACGGCAAAGATTGATTCGTTATTAGATAAATATAGAGGAAATATGAAATTTGTGATCGGCAACAGTCCGTCTTTCGTGCTTAAGATGAAGACGATCACAGAGAAAGAAATCTGGAAGCAGGCGAGAGCAGTTGTAGCTGATATCGCAGAGCTTGCAGAAGAATAAAGGAGGATCAGCATACCGAAACCGGTAATATTTGCAGGGCGAAGCAGATGCGAAAACCTGCAATGTTGGCAGGATGATGCAGACGCCGGAATCGGCGAGTTGGAAGAACAGGAGGTTTGGTGGATGAAACGTAGAATTCTAAAGGCTGTTTCTTTGATCTGTGCATGTGTGATGTTACTTACACTTGCGGCGTGTGGAGAAGAAAGTCAGGATAATACAGGGAAATATATCGTATTCAAATTCGGAAATGACAACATTTATCTGGACGAGGTGTATATATATGCACAGACAACGATTGATGAATACGAGAAAGAATATGGCAGCGATATCTGGGGCAAAACGATCGAGACGGATGGCGGTATTGAGATGGATGTCGAGGAAATGGCAAGGCGTGAAGTAATCTCCAACATTGTCCAGACCAAGGCGCTGATCGCACAGGCAGATGAATATAAGATCAGCCTGACAGCGGAAGAGCAGGCACAGGCAGAACAGGAAGCGGAAGATTTCTATAACAGTCTGACCGATGAGCAGTTGAAAGAAACCGGCATGGAAGCAGATACACCATCCCGTGTTCTTAAGGAGAATGCGCTGGCGAAAAAGATCTACGATCATGTCATGAGCGATTCTTCAGCTGAGGTATCCGATGAACAGGCGAGAATGACGACATTTTATGATATGTTTTTTGAATGTTATTATGAGGACGATTTTGGAAACATTGTAGTTTACAGTAAGGATAAGATCGCAGAACAGAAACAGAAAGCTGACGAAGCGTATTCTTCGATCAAACAGCAGTTATCGGACAATCCGAACCTGAATATCACTTTCCTTGGCCACACAAACAACCTGCAATATGCAGGAAGCCATACTATGAGCAAGGATCAGATTCTGGAAAATTATGGACAGGAGGTTCTGGATACCTTATATAGTATGCAGGATGGTGATATCTCACAGGTTATCGAGACAGAGAATGGCTATCATATCTTTCAGATGACATATCTGACAGACGAGAAAGCAACTGCTACGAATAAGGCGAAACTTACAAAAGCGGCAAACGAGGCTTATTTCAACAATCTTTTAACCAATTGGGTATCAAAGATTGATAAAGATTATACTTATTCTAAGAGTGTAAATACAGATGTGTATAACATGATCACCTTTAATTAATGGGATAGAATAAAAATGTCCATGGTACAATTTGTGCCATGGACATTTTTTTGTCTGCCTATTTTCTTCCGGTTGAGCCGAAGCCGCCTTCACCGCGCACGGTATCGGATAATTCATCGACAGCATGGAAACAGCCGGTAATGTATGGGGTGATAACGAGCTGGGCGATGCGCTCGCCGCTTTCAATTGCCTGATCGGTGTTAGAGTGATTGTGGAGTGCCACCATGATCTCGCCGCGGTAATCGGCATCGATAACGCCTACCTTGTTTGCAGGAGCAAGTCCCCGCTTACATGCAAGACCGCTTCTTGCATAGACCAGTCCGGCATAGCCGACCGGAATCTCGATAGCAAGCCCGGTGTGGATGAACTGTGTCTCTCCGGCGGCGATCGTTACCGGTTCTTCCATACAGGCGTACAGATCTGCTCCGGCAGCAAATTCAGAACCATAAGAAGGAATCGTCGCATTTCCATTCAGTTTCTTAATGTTAATATCAAATGTGGTCATTAGAAGTACCTTCCTTTCTCGTCCCATAAGACTGCTTTCTTAGCAGCGAGTGATTTTGGGACATCTAATATTCTCTGATTTGTAGAACCTCTGAATCGCAGATCCAGAACTTTCTTTTCTTCAACAAATTCGCCATCAACTAAAACATCCAGATAAGACAGGAATTTGTGGGTGAAATCCCACTGGTAATACATTTTGTCAAGAACGTCTTTTTCAAAATCATAGCCGGTATAGCACCAGATCGTTTTATCTGGGTATGCAGCCTTGAACTGCTCCAGAAGTGGAAGCAGACCCTGCTGGTTAACGAATTCCAATGGTTCGCCACCAAGTAAGGTAAGTCCTACGATGTGATCCGGCTTACAAAGTTCTATAATTGTATCAATCTCTTTTTGAGTAAAAGGTTTTCCGGCATTGAAATCCCAGGTATCCTGATTAAAACAACCTTTGCAGTGGTGTGTGCAGCCGGATACGAACAGAGAGGTCCGAACTCCGGTTCCGTTTGCAATATCACACCGTTTAATATCCATATAATTCATAATCGTTAATTCTCCCATACAAAAAGTATGGCCCGCATTGCCCTCTACGACATGCAGACCATACAAATTGAAATTATTAATGCACTTAGTTAAAAAATCGGATATAAACTATTCATACAAGTAAATGCTTTATGCATAGCTTTAATATAAACCAATTTCTAAAATATAGCAAGTGTTTTTATAAAATTCCGGTATATTCTGATCGTATGTGGTATACGTTATCTTATTTGTGATGCGGATGAACCACATGCATCAGACCTAAACTTACAGGTGCAATACTCTGGCAGCCATTTCTTTTGTCTTGCCTACGTTCCAGAAGTTTTCACCAAGGTAACCACAGGTTCTTCTTGTGACATTCATCTTTGCGTGGTCTTTGTTACCACACTGAGGACATTCCCATTCGCCATCTGCATTAATGATGATCTCGCCATCGTATCCACATACATGGCAGTAATCTGATTTTGTATTAAACTCTGCATACTGGATGTTTTCATAAATGTAACGAACCACCTCGGCGAGCGCATCCAGATTGTTACGCATATTTGGTATCTCAACATAGGAGATCGCACCTCCGGATGAAATTGTCTGGAACTGACTCTCAAATCTGAATTTGCTGAATGCGTCGATCTTTTCCCGTACATCAACATGGTAAGAGTTTGTATAATATCCCTTATCAGTGACATCCTTGATCGTACCAAAACGTTCTTTATCAATACGTGCGAATCTGTAACATAAGCTTTCAGCAGGTGTTCCGTATAAGCCGAAGCCAAGTCCGGTATCAGCCTTCCACTTATCACAAGCTGCACGCATTCTATTCATAACCTTTAATGCAAACTCTTCGCCGACAGGATCCGTGTGGCTGACACCCTTCATCAGGATAGAAGTCTCATACAGACCGATGTATCCAAGTGACAGTGTGGAGTAGCCGTTGTGAAGCAGTGGATCGATAACTTCACCCTTCTTTAAACGCGCGATCGCACCATACTGCCAGTGAATTGGGCTGACATCAGAGGTTACGCCTTCCAGTGCTCTGTGACGGCACATCAGGGCATCATAGCATAACTGAAGTCTTTCGTCTAACAATGACCAGAATTTATCTTCATCGCCTTTTGCCAGAATACCGATCTGAGGAAGGTTCAGGCTGACAACGCCCTGATTGAAACGACCTTCCCATTTGTAGTTGCCGTTCTCATCTTTCCAAGGAGAGAGGAAAGAACGACATCCCATACATGAGAATACATTGCCTTCGTAGTTCTCACGCATTTTCTTAGCTGAGATGTAATCAGGATACATTCTTTTGGCAGAACACTTAATAGCAAGACGGGTAATGTAATCGTATTTACCGCCCTTTAAGCAGTTGTGTTCGTCCAGAACATAGATCAGCTTTGGAAATGCCGGTGTTACATAGACACCAACTTCGTTTTTGATACCCTCTAAACGCTGGCGCAGGATCTCTTCGATGATCATGGCGTTTTCTTCTACATATTCATCATTTGGATCAAGATTCAGGAATAAGGTAACAAATGGAGACTGACCGTTTGTAGTCATTAAGGTGTTGATCTGGTACTGGATCGTCTGAACACCGGACCGAAGTTCATCGTTCAATCTTTCTTTTACCAGTTCCTCTAATGTATCAGCATCTAATCTGTCACCAAATTCTTCCTGATATAATGCTTTATATTTGTTGTAACTCTTACGCAGGTATTTTCCAAGGTGCCGGATATCAACCGACTGACCGCCATATTGGCTGGAAGCAACAGCAGCGATGATCTGTGTGACGATCGTACATGCAACCTGGAAACTCTTAGGGCTTTCAATCAGCTTGCCGTTCATGACAGTACCGTTGTCAAGCATATCTCCGATATTGATCAGGCAACAGTTGAAGATTGGCTGTAAGAAATAATCTGCATCATGGAAATGGATGGCACCTTCTTCATGTGCTTTTGAAATCTTCTCGGGAAGCAGAAGTCTCTTTGTAAGGTCTTTTGAAACCTCGCCGGCGATCAGATCACGCTGAGTGGAAGCAACCGTTGCATTTTTATTCGAATTTTCCTCCATAACATCTTTGTTTCTGTTTTTGATCAGACTGAGGATCGAATCATCTGTCGTGTTAGCTTTACGGATCAGTTCACGGCTGTATCTATATATAATGTAAGTTTTGGCAAGAACGAACTTTCCCTCTGCCATGATCTTCTGTTCGATGATATCCTGGATATCTTCAACCAGCATTCTTTTTCTGTTCTTTGCTTCGATACCGTCTATGATCTCTTCAATTTTTTCTTCAGAAATTTTTTCGCAGTCTTCGACTTCGGCATTTGCCTTCTGAATGGCAACGATAATCTTGCTGCGATCATAGGATACGGCTCGACCGTCTCTTTTGATTACCTGCATTTTTACATTCTCCTTCAAAATTGATTGTCTAGATATTGAGTGCAATACAAACTCAACCCCCAATATATTGCGTCGTGTGTGAAAAAAAGACAAAAAAATGAACGATTTAAAATCTGTGAGACTAAAAAATCGTTTGGAATATTTTGTAACTCTATGTCCCCGACAGTTACACATTATAGCATCACCAATCTGGTTTGTCTATAACAATTGATACAAAATATTGAGAAAAAAATAAAGAAATAATACTAGATATTGTGTTGCATAGGAAAATGTGATTTAGCGTTCGAGTGGTGATTGACATTATGTGAAATTATCGGAAATTGTATCCGGAAGACCCGATACTGTCGAAGTATTGCGAACAATCAGAGATTTAACAATAATGTTATATAGTTTGTGACATTTCTATGAATTGCGCAAAATGGCTTTATTTTTAATGGAAAATGTGATATAAAGCTATGATAGGTGATACCAAATTTTATAATAATATAGAGGTAAGTACAATGAGAAGATTAAAAAAGGGATTTGCAGTTGCTCTTGCAATGGCAATGACAGTATCCATGGTTGCGGGATGTGGAGATAAGAATAAAGATGTAACCGGTAATCTGGATAAGGCAACACAGACGGATGCAACTGAGAACAGTACAGAGGCAGATCTGACAATTGATGAATACATTGCCAAGTATGCAGATGGTGTAACACTTGGAGAGTATAAGGGTATTGAATATGAATATGCTCCTGCAGAAGTAACAGAGGATGATGTACAGAAGAAGATAGATGATTTTGTAGAATCCTGTGCAACTTATAATGAAGATAAAACAAGTACGGCAAAATCAGGAGATACCGTAAATATTGACTTTGTTGGCACGGTAGATGGAGCAGAGTTTGATGGTGGTAATACCAATGGTTCTGGATATGATGTAACGCTTGGATCAAACTCCCTCATCGATACATTTGAAGATCAGATCATAGGTCACAAGGCAGGAGATACATTTGATGTAAATGTAACTTTCCCGGACGGATATGGTAATGGTCTGGATGGTAAGGCTGCCGTATTTAAGACTACTTTAAATTATATCAAGATTCCTGTAGAGGCAGAATACAATGATGATCTTGTAGCAGCAAATACTTCTTATAAGACAACAACTGAATATGAGGAATCAGTCAGAAATGAGTTAAAGGCCAGTAACGAAGCAACTGCACTGGCATCCGCACAGAATGTTGTTATGACAAATGTTATTAACAAGGCAACGATCGAGAATATTCCGGAATCAGAAGTAAGCAGTCTGGCAGATGAGATTGTTACGCAGTTGAAATCCCAGGCAAGTAATTATGGGGTTGATTATGCAACATTTATTAAATATTACTATGGATATGATGATGAAGATTCATTCAAAGAATATGTGAATCAGATCTGTCAGGAATCTGTAAAAGAAAAGATGGTCGTATGTGCTGTGGCAAAGACAGAGAACATCACCATTGATGCAGATGAAGAAGCTGCATATATTAAGAAACTTGCAGAAGAAAATGATGTAACAGAAGATGCTATAAAGGAACAGTATTCATCTCAGGATCTGATGTATTATACGTTGGCAGACAAGGTTATGACATTCCTTCTTGACAATGGTAAGAAGACAGAGACAACGACAGAAGCGGCAACAGAGGAATCGACAAATTCTGAAGAAGAAACTACAGAAGTAACAACAGAAGCAAACTAAAGCAAAAGCTGAGACGGAGTTCTGTAAATAAAGAATATATAAGATGAAGCCTTGAGGAGAAAGATTATATTATGAAAATGAAGAAGGTAATGGCTCTGTGTCTGACCGCTGTTGTCAGCATGGGGGTGCTTAGTGGATGCGGAAGCACAAAAAGTGAATTCAGACAGTATGCAAAATGTGCAGATGTAAAGGATTATGACGGTATTGAATATGTACCAACATCCAGAGAAGTGACACAGGATCAGATTGATGAGAAGATTAATTCATTTTGTACAGATAATAATGTAGAAACAAAGGATTATGACAGTGTGATCAAGGATGGCGATGATGTTAATATCAACTACGTTGAAACCATCAACGGTGAGGAAAAGGCAAAGAATGATGAAGAGGCAGGAACCAGCGTTGTTATGGGTAAGGAGGCATTAGCACCCGGACTTGATGACCAGATGATCGGTTTAAAGCCTGGAGTACAGAAAACCTTTACGATCACATATCCTGACGATTATTCAGATACAACAGTTGCCGGCATGGAAGCAAAATTTGATATAACGATCAATTATATCAAGATAACAACAACACCGGAATATACAGATGACCTTGTAAAGTCAGCTACAAATGGAGAATATACAACAACAGATGCTTATACAAAGTACCTGACAGATGAACTTCAGAAGGATGCAGATAAATCCGCAGATGATACAGACCGTGCAAATGTATTAAAAGCGATCAAGGAGAAAACAACATTTAATAAGTACCCGGAAGGTGAAATTGATTCCTATGTCAAGAGTGTTATGGATAATATTGAGTCCAGTGCCTCCCAGTATGGAATCGGTGTACCGACATTCCTTCAGTATTTTTATGGATATACGGATGAGGCTTCATTTGTTTCTTATCTTCAGAGCACGGTTGAATCTGTAATGCAGGAGAAGATCATTGTCAGTTCAATCGCATTAGATAAAGATCTGGTCGCAAGTGATAAAGAGGCCGATGCATATAAGCAGAAGCTGATGGATGATAATGAAGTAGATGAAGATACGATCAACTCCAGATATTCCAAGAGTGACCTGAAATTCTATGCAACAGAGGAGAAGGTTCTTGATTATCTGATGGGCACAGCCGTTCAGGTTGAATCTACAGAAGCCGGTTCAGAAGATGTATCTGAGGATAGTTCAACAGAAGCAGAGAGTACAGAAACAACGACAGCGACAGAAGCTGCAACAGAGGCAACTTCGGAGACAGAATAATAAAAAAGTTGACGTTTTTAAAAAATTTGTTTTGACAAGAAGCAGATGACGTGCTATATTAAACGAGTGCGTGAGATAAAGCACGTTCATGCAGTTGTGGCGGAATTGGCATACGCGCATGATTCAGGTTCATGTCCACTTACGTGGGTGTGGGTTCAAGTCCCATCAACTGCATTGATAAAAGGAAAAGAAGTCTTAGTTTTAAGGCTTCTTTTTTCTATATACAGGTTTGACATTACAGAAAAACTGGCATATAATGTAGGATACTTGTGAGAACTTAACGGAAAACACAGATATTGTTTAGGAGGTAGTCGGTGATGGCTGAAAAGAAACAGGTAGTTACCTATACAGGACTTAAAAAAATTGAAGAAGAACTTCAGGATCTGAAAGTAAACAAACGTAGAGAGATTGCTGCCAAGATCAAGGAAGCAAGAGAGCAGGGAGACTTATCTGAGAATGCTGAGTACGATGCTGCAAAAGATGAACAGCGTGATATCGAAGCAAGAATCGAGCAGTTAGAGGCTATCCTGAAAAATGTAGAGATCGTTGACGAGGACGAGGTAGATACAGAGGTTGTTGGTATCGGTCGTACCGTAACAGTATTTGATTATGAATTTGACGAGGAAGTTGTATTCCATATCGTTGGTTCAACCGAAGCAGATATTATGAAGAATAAGATCTCTGACGAATCACCGGTTGGTATGGCATTAAAGGGTGCCCGTGTTGGTGATGAAGTAACAGTAGAAGCACCGGACGGAGATTTTAAGTACAGAGTATTAGATATCAAGAGAGCAATCTAATAAACAGAATGATTAATATTATAGTAGAAAGAGATTAAACAAAGATGGCAGAGAATAAGCAGAATAATCAGGCTAAGCCGCAGGATGTAAATAAGCTGTTACAGGTTCGTCGTGAGAAACTGGCAGATTTGCAGGCTGCAGGCAAAGATCCATTTGAGATTACAAAGTATGATGTGACTTATCACAGTACAGATGTAAAAGAAGCATACACAGCACATGAAGCAGAGCTTCTTGCAGGCAGACAGGAGCCAAATGTAGAAGGTCTGGATGATGCACAGAAGAAGGAAGTGCTGAACAACGATTATAATGAGAGAAGAGCAATCATGGATGCATCACCAATCCATGTAAGTATTGCAGGACGTATGATGTTCAAGCGCGTTATGGGTAAGGCATCTTTCTGTAATATCCAGGATCTGAAGGGCAATATTCAGGTATATGTTGCAAGAGATCAGATCGGTGAAGATTCATATGCAGATTTTAAGAAATCTGATATCGGTGATATCTATGGTGTAAAGGGATGGGCATTCCGTACAAAGACCGGAGAGCTTTCCATCCATGCGGAAGAGATGACACTCTTAAGCAAGTCATTACAGATCCTTCCGGAGAAGTTCCATGGCTTAACAGATACAGATGTCAGATATCGTCAGAGATATGTAGACCTTATTATGAATCAGGAGAGCAAGGCAGTATTTATCAAGCGTTCACAGATCTTAAAGGAGATCCGCAACTTCCTTGCAGGCCGTGATTTCATGGAGGTTGAGACTCCTATGCTTGTTACAAATGCAGGTGGTGCGGCAGCAAGACCATTTGAGACACATTACAATGCATTAAATGAGGATGTTAAGCTTCGTATCTCACTGGAATTATATCTGAAGCGTCTGATCGTAGGCGGACTGGAAAGAGTTTACGAGATCGGACGAGTATTTCGTAATGAGGGCGTTGATACAAGACACAACCCGGAATTTACATTGATGGAATTATATCAGGCATACACAGACTATGAGGGTATGATGGAACTGACAGAGTCCATGTTCCGTTATCTTGCTGAGAAGGTTTGTGGAAGCACAAAGATTTCCTATAATGGAATCGAGATTGATTTTGGCAAGCCATTTGAGCGTCTGACCATGAATGATGCGATCAAGAAATATACCGGAATCGATTTCGATCAGGTAGAAGATGATGCAGCAGCTAAGAAGCTGGCTGATGAACACAATATTGCATATGAAGAACGTCACAAGAAGGGTGATATCATTAACCTGTTCTTTGAGGAGTTCTGTGAAGAAAAGCTGATCCAGCCTACATTTATCATGGATCATCCGATCGAGATCTCACCACTGACCAAGAAGAAGCCGTCTGATCCAAGCAAGGTTGAGCGTTTCGAGCTGTTCATTAACACATGGGAAATGTGTAATGCATATTCCGAGCTGAACGATCCGATCGATCAGCGTGAACGTTTTGCAGCACAGGATGCAAATGCAGCAGCCGGTGATGATGAAGCAGAGCACACAGATGAGGATTTCTTAAATGCACTGGAGATCGGTATGCCTCCTACAGGTGGTATCGGATACGGTATCGACCGTCTGGTTATGCTGTTGACTGATTCACAGGCAATCCGTGATGTACTCCTCTTCCCGACGATGAAGTCACTGGATGCTGACAAGAAATCTGCGAAGTCAGAAAATGGCACTTCCACAGCAGCACCGGAGAAGGAAGAAGTTATCGACTTCTCCAAGGTAAAGGTAGAGCCTTTATTTGAGGAATTTGTTGATTTCGATACTTTCAGCAAGTCAGATTTCAGAGCTGTAAAGGTAAAAGCATGTGAAGCAGTTAAGAAATCCAAGAAGCTGTTACAGTTCACTCTGGACGATGGAACAGGCACAGATCGTACCATTTTAAGCGGTATTCACGCTTATTATGAGCCAGAAGAACTGGTAGACAAGACCTTAATTGCAATCACTAACCTGCCGCCGAGAGCCATGATGGGAATTGAATCCTGTGGAATGCTTCTCAGTGCAATCCATGAGGAAGAGGGCGAAGAAAAACTTCATCTTCTGATGGTTGATAACCACATCCCGGCTGGTGCAAAGCTGTACTAAAATTAAATATAAAATGTCTAAAACCATGATGTCAGACCGCATTTGACAACAATTTGAAAACAAAATTTGGGATAATGATGAATCGTTATGAAGCATGACGAATTTCAGGTGAAAGGGCACAGGTTTGGGCAATGAATCAAGAGCACTTCTTAGAGTTAATCTAAGAGGTGCTTTTTT
>DJPV01000014.1:15987-30783 GCA_002437435.1 Lachnospiraceae bacterium UBA6403
AGTCAGCTTCTGTAAAACAGTAAATCTGATTTTGGAGGAAAATATCATGGCTAAAAGTTATAAATCAATTACAAGTATGAAGGAAGTACCAGAGCAGCTTAGAAAATTACGCCGACAGTATCTGCGCTATCAACAGGCAGAAATCATTTACAGTATCTCCCATAAGAAACTTTTGGAGCTTGCCAGTGATGCAGGTGCAATTTACAGAATAGATGGAACGGTACTGATTAACAAGGATATTTTTGATACTTATCTGGAACGATTCCATGAACCGGCGACAGGAAAAGGTAGGGAGGAAATGACAGATGAGCGGTAATGTATGGATGTTCTCAGATGAGATTGACGACGAAGATCTGGAATTTATGAGCCATGCCTATGTGACCTACAATATGGCATGTGAATATTACAGACTGGGAATTAAACCCGTTGTCCGTATGGCACATGAAGCCGGGGCAGTCTATAAGATTGGGAAGAAAGTACTGATTCATAGAAGTATATTTGAAGCGTATCTGCGAGAGCAGAGGAAGATTTGATAGAGGAGAAGAACATGAGTGAACAGAGAAAAATAATACATGATGACAACAATGGATTAGATTATGTGCTGGTGGGAGATTATTACATACCGATGTTAGCTTTGCCGGAGGAAACCAGACCGATAGGCTGCTGGGGAATGCTTCGGAAAGAATATCTGAAAAAACATAAATCGGGAATGTATTCTTATCTTCTGTTGACCGGAAAACTGGACAGCTATCTGGCAGATCTTAACGAACAGGCACAGAAACGCTTTGAGCTGATTGAAGCTCAAATGAGAAGTGCTGAAAGCGTAACAGAGAAATTAAAAGCACAGAATCCTATGGAGTGGGTGCGACAGTGTAATAATATCAGGAATCGTGTGCAGGAAATTGTGTTGAGTGAATTGGTATATGTATAGGAGGAGCGTATGAGATACAGGATTGAATATGCAGACGGAAGATGCTGCAATTTTGCAAACAGCAGAAAAGATTTACTGGATTGGTTGAAACTACTGAAAGATGAAAAGATTGTTGATATTCGTAAGATTTACAAAAGCGGTGTAACAGATTCAGTTCTGGATAGTTACCGGAGTTATCTGAAACAGTGAGATAACATGGAAAGGGCAGGTATAAATCTATGAAATTGACAAAGGAGATTGAAGAATTTATCAGTCTAACAATAACAGAGCACATGGGGAAAGAGTATGCAGACTGGAAAATGAAACAGCAATCTGTGACAGAGCCAGATAAAGTTGAAGAAGAATATGAAAAGGTAATTGCTTCATTATCACCAGAACAGGAAGAGGCAATTACAAAATACTGTGATGCCATATTCAGTAGTGGAGCAGATACAGAAGAATTTTTTTATCGTCTGGGGCTGAAAGATGGATTGAAATTAAGAAAAGTAATAAAAGGCATATTGAAATCTCTTTCATAAGCGAAGAGTAATTTGAAGAGGCATTGACTACAGTGACGGTCAGTGCTTCTTTTTTTCTTTGGATTTCACAGATATCGATTATTGGAAGATGAAGGATTCTATGATAATATAAAGTAAAAAAGATGGTACGTTTTTTACAGGAAGAGATCGGAAAAAAATAATTTTTGAAATATACTTTAGAGGGAAAATGAATGAGAAAAGTACAGATTAAGAAGAAACTTTATATGCAAATATCAACGATGATATTATGTGTTGTTGCGCTTACAACTCTATATTCAGTCAATGCTTTTGCAAAATCAGAAAAAAATGCAGTTGTGGGAAAAGTATATGAATTTGATAAGAATGATGATTATGATATTTCAGAATCTGATAAATTTTCTTCTACAGATAAAGTAGAGACATATGGAGAATTTTCTCTTTTGGGAAATATTGGAAATATTTCAGAAAAGAATGGTGTACCTGCGTATGAAGTTACTTCAGGAAATCTGAATCTTTACTATACATACAGTGATGCTTTGCTTAAAGCTGAAGAGAAAAAGTGGCATCTTATTGCTGATAACGGAAAAAAATTAGCTGGTAACAAATTAGATAAAAAAATATTAAAGGGTGCAATCATAATTCAGACATCAAAAGATAGAAAAAACTGGACAGATATAAAGTGTCTGACGAATGCTTTTGAAGACGAACCTGTTAGAACAGAAGCTATGTATAAAACAACAGATGTGCAGATACTGAATGGGTGCTATTATCGAATTATTGTTGCTTATAAAACAGAAAAACTGGAAAAAATAAAAAAAATTGCCTTTGTTCCTGTAAAAGACTATGAATATAAAAAAATTGCGGAAGTATATGAGTTTTATGCATATTCTCCGTCCACAGAACAAGAAGTTTCTGAGTCAGAACAAACATATGCGTTAGGAAAGAAAACAAGAGCAAAGGAATTTGATGGTTATTCAGGAAGTTCAGAGATAGATAAAAAAGATATTCATTATAATTGGGATATTGGACAATTTTTTGTGAGTGGATTCACGGATAAAGTGAAAGAATCTGATGGAAATGTTGTGTTCTTGAAAAATGTGGGCGATAAAGTTACCCTTTGGTTCAATTTAAAGCAGAATATCAACGAATTAAATGGCGATAAAGATTTAAAAATAACTGATGACACAGAAGGATATGACCAATATTTTGAAACAGAAAGGACAGATTTTGGAAAAGGAACATTAATCATTAGGTATACGGATTACAATAATAATTCATCAGAACCACAGATATATAAAAATTATTTAGAAGCAAATACTTCTGTTGGTGCAGATACCAAGGTGCAACTTTTTGAAGAAGGAGATTATGAAGTTGCATTGGATTATGAAGTAACGTCAGATCAGTTGATTGACAAAGTAGGTCATTATAGAATCTTCTTTACTTTTTCGGTCAGAAATGGAAATTGCATGGTGTATCCATTGGATGTTTCAACAGGGAGTGAATTGACAAATAGTTCTATGACTGAAAATGGATTTATGTTAGATTTGGCAAAATCTCGTTATCTTCAGATAAATGTTAAACGTGAAGTTTTGACGGATAGTGCAGACGGTTTAGTAGAGGATACTCGTTCTAACGCACCGGCAAGAGACGGAGAAAAGTATACAGAAGAGGGGATTTATACGATAACTGCTACAAATCAATACACGAATCAAAAAACTACAAAAAAAATATATGTAGGAACAAATAATCTGATGAAAGCTGTTATGACATCTGGACTTTCAATCGAAGAAATCAATAAATTGATTTCAGAAGGTGCAACAATAGATGATGAGGGAACATTGACTTTAGCGGGAGAATCAGAAGTTGTAGATTCTTCAGACAGAACGATAAGTTCATCAGAAAATGTTGAGAAAACAACAAATAAAACATTTAATCCTAAGTATCTTATAGCTGTGGTGGTTGCTTTGGTAGCTGTAGTATTGATTGTCAGTATTAAATATAGAAAAAAGAAAAGTATTGCGAAGGAGGATGATGAACAGTGAAAAAGATAATAGCTTTCATCTTGTGCCTTGCGATAGGGTTGACAGGATGTTCATCTGGCAATTCCGGTAAAGATGAAGGCACATCAAGCAATACTGAGAGTCCGGCTAATTCTGAAGATTTGAATGTTGAATTTTCTGGAATGGATGATAAGGCACTTTTAACATATATAAAGGATAAGGTGTATGAGGAAACTATCAACAATCTGGATAGCGATAAATACGTTGTTGAGGAAGTTCAGACCACTTATTTGTCAAAGGAATATCTTGAGGAGACTGCTTATAATTCTCAATCCAATATATATTTTGGATATACGCTAGAAGAATTAAATGACTTATTTCAAGGCGACAGATATATTTTCAATTTGAGTGATGAAGGTACGACAACTGTAGAAAAATTACAAGAAGTCGCAGATACAGATAGTCAACAAGTTATAAAAAACGTGGCAATCGGAACAGGTGTAATTTTAGTTTGCGTTACGGTATCAGTAGTCAGTGCTGGCACGGGCGCTCCGGCAGCGGTGACAGCAGTTTTTGCTGCATCGGCTAAATCTGCAACGGTCGTTGCGTTATCATCGGGAACTTTTTCAGCAGTTTCAGCAGGTATTGTTAGAGGATATCAGACCGGAGATATGGATGAAGCACTGGATACTGCTGCATTAGCTGGAAGTGAAGGATTTAAGTGGGGAGCAATTACAGGAGCGATTACAAGTGGCGGAGAAGAAGCCTTTCTGCTTAAATCAGGGACGAAAGGTGGATTGACCATGAGTGAAGTGGCAACCATACAAAAAGAGTCAAAATATCCAGTTGAATTGATTTCTAAATTTAATTCGATGGAACAGTATGAGATTTGTAAATCTTCCGGTTTGACAGCACAAATGGTGGATGGGAAAACTGCCCTAATAAGGGAAATTGATTTGAATTATGTTGATGATGTGACAGGAAAAACTAATTTGCAGCTTATGCAGGAGGGATATGCGCCAATTGACACGACTGGACATAAATATGAATTGCATCATATCGGGCAAAAAAATGATTCGCCACTTGCAATATTAACGAAGGAAGAACATAGAGGAAAAGGAAATGATGCAATTTGGCATATATTAACAGATGGGTTTGATAATCCATCGAGTCAAAGTGGGTGGAGTACGATAAAGAAACAGTTTTGGAAAGATTATGCGAAGCAAGTAGTCAATGGAGGAATTTAGAAATGGATATAGTGAAGTTGATTCAAAACAAACCGGATTTGATAACGTATTCACCAGCCTCTTTAGATTTAATTAGGCAAGCAGAAAAAGATTTGAATGTTTTGTTTGCAAAGGACTATGTTGAGTATGTGTCGTCATTTGGCATTGCAGTTTTTGATGGTCATGAATTGACTGGTATATGTGATAAGAAAAGATTAGATGTTGTTCGGAATACAAGGGAAGAACGAGAATTGAATCCATTTGTCCCAGATGCTTGGTACGTAGTAGAGAATATAGGTATTGACGGAATTATTATATGGCAAGATAAGACGGGGAGAATATATCAGTCAATGCCGAATGGTCAAAAAGAGTACATTGCGGATTCGCTTGCTGAGTATTTGGATAAACAATAAAAAGTGCGATACTCGACCAGAGAGCATGCAGACATGATACGAAAAATAGAAAAGGGGAGGAGTGCCAGTATTAGTCAGAAAAGGATTAAAGTTTGCACAATAAATAAAAAATAATACGAAGGAGTAAAAGCAAATGAAGAAGAAAACAAAGTTAATAATTGTAGCTGTGGTTGTAGTCGTTGCAGTGGTTGCAGGAAGTCTTGGAGCATATTTTGGATATTTCAAGCCACGCAAGGAAGCGGTAGATGCATATAATGTTGTCGTCAACGACATACAAGAAAAAAATGATCAATTGGACGGAGAAATAAAAAAACTTCAAGAATTGGTGGATAACAAAGACCAGCCTCTTGATGAAACCACAATTGATGTTGCAAAAGAAGCTCTTAAAAATGCGGGAGCATCAGAGATTGTAATAGGAGAAATGCCAAAAAGCACAAAAGATATTCTCAGCAAAACGAAAAAACTTAGTACACCAGTAGATTATTCAGATGAATTGACAGCGTTGTCAACTGCATATACCAATTTGGAAAATAGCAAGAAACAATATAAGCAGGTCGTGAATCCATCGGAAGAATTTGTGTTACAAAGGATTTTAACAGTTGATGATGTCGTCGATGCAAGAGCAGTCACAGAAGACCAAGATCCAAATGGAAATTTACATAAGGCAGGTGGATATACTTCAACAATTTACTTTGAAAGCAAAAATGTTGATCAAAGTGAAATTTATGTATCAGGAGAGTATTCTGATGTACTGATTGATAAAGGTACTGATGCGGGTGGTGCAATAGAAGTTTATGAAAATGTGGAAGATGCAGAAAAACGTAGAGACTACCTTGCAACTTATGATGGAACAATTTATGCAAATGGAACACATACAGTAATTGGTACTGTCTTAGTAAGGACATCTAATGAACTTACAGCAACACAGCAAAAAGAGCTTGAACAAAAAGTCATTGATGCATTAACAAGATTAGAATGAGAAAAAATGGCTAATAGATAGAGCAGAAATATTTAAGAAAAAATAATGATTATTCAAAGGAGCATTAACCGTAAAAAGTTAGTGCTTCTTTTTTTTGCCTTTTTTCAAAAAGCATCTGACATTGTACACTCTGCCATATGTGATTAGTGGGAAAATAATTTTTTTTAGAAAAGCACCGTCCAAATGCCCTCTGGAACTTGCAATTAGTGAAGAAATATTTCATTTACGCATAAAAAACTTGCAAAAGGGGGTTGGTAAATACCATTTCCAACGCTTTATAGGTAGAGGAATA
This sequence comes from Lachnospiraceae bacterium UBA6403, assembly GCA_002437435.1. Taxonomy (GTDB): domain Bacteria; phylum Bacillota; class Clostridia; order Lachnospirales; family Lachnospiraceae; genus Coprococcus. Next base: position 22,326 of record DJPV01000014.1, read on the forward strand.
ATTATTTTTCAAAAATCCCCCAAATCATGTCCGCTTTTGCTTGTCCCAGTACAGAGTATGTGAAGGGACTAACAAAAGTAAAAGAAAAAATGATAAAAATGCAAAAAAATATCACGATTCTTTTGCATCTTGCCAAGTCATTTGACTTTAGTAATTAGAGGACGTTTTGGAATGTTCCTTCGTTGAACCTTGACAATCGATAAGTGCACCCTGAAAACCTACCAGGAGTTCTGCCATGACCTTTCTTTTCTGGAAGCAAGCGGAATCATAATGACACTCCCGATGATGGGCGGCTGACCAAAGCCTTATGGTCAGTGACCTGCTGATGCAGGCAGAGGCAGTCTGAGACGACTGCAGGTGACAGGGAAACGCACGATAGACCGCTGATGCAACAAGTAATTAGTAACAATGATTAAAGGGTAAAATGCCTGGAAAGGATGTAGTAACTATGAATAGAGTGATTTTGATGGGAAGACTGACAAAGAATCCGGAGATCAAATATGCCGGGAAAGATAATGATATGGCAGTAGCAAGATATACGCTGGCAGTGAACAGAAAATATAAACGTGATGGTGAACAGGAAGCGGATTTTATTTCGTGTGTAACATTTGGTAAGAGTGCAGAGTTTGCACAGAAATATCTTCACAAGGGAATGCGGATTGTGATCGGTGGTCGCATCAGCACTGGCAGTTATAAGGATAAGGATGGAAAGACGATTTATACCACAGATGTGATTGTGGAAGAACATGAATTTGCTCAGAACAAGGACAGTGGTGCTGGAGCAGATTCATTAGAAACCCCGAAAACAGATAAAGATGGATTTATGGAAGCGAAGGACGGAGAAATTCCGTTTGACTAATAAAAACAGAAATCTGCCTAATAAAAATGTGGAGGTTATTTATGAGTGTAAGTTATAACAGGTTGTGGAAACAGCTCATTGATAAAAATATGAAACGGATAGAAATGCAACACCTCACCGGGATTAGTGCAAATATCCTTGCCCGGATGGGAAAAAATCAATATGTATCAATGGAAACAGTCGAGAAAATTTGTAAGAAAATGGATTGTACTATTGACGAGATGATGGAATTTACAGATTAAAGATAGCAAGCCGGATACGGCATAATTCTCTTAGCAAAGCTAGGAGCGCACTTCTATACAGGCAATTACATCTGCCTGTATCGTGCGACCTGCGGTGCCATTCCCGATTTTGAAGGATTTCAATCCGAGAATATAGCGAAATCATAGATTTCGGACAAGGGGATAATTTCCCCTTGCGGCACAAGGCCTATCTTGATGTAACAATTAAAGATTTTTAAGATTACAGAGGTCAGTATTTCCTTATTGTGGAACAACGACCTCAATTTTTTATATTCAGGAATCGGAATTTGTGAAAAGACAGGTTCTTTTTATTTACAGAAAGAGTAGGAGGTTGAAAACTTGAGCAGAGCGAAAAATCCAAAATATGAATCCATGTCACTGGAAGAACTGAAAGCCAATATGGAAAAAAGTAAAAAGGAACTGGAACATGTGATCCACAATAAAAATCTTCTGGAGCAGAGAAAGAAGTTGGTGGAGCGAAAGGAACGTTCCCACAGATTGATTGTTAAAGGTGCAGAGTTTGAAAAGGCATTTCCATTATCCAGAGATCTGGAGCAGGAAGAAGTTCAGGATGTTATGGATCAGTTGAAGAACAGCAGTTACAACAAGAGCATTGTGCGGCAGGCTCATATAGCCGCCTTACACAAAGATCAACAGCAGATTGCAGAAGAAGTAAGAAAGACAGAGAAAGGAGATGACAGCTAATGACACTGTATCATTTTTCAGTAAGACATGTATCCAGAGGGAAAGGACAGATGGTGGTCGCTTCCGCAGCCTATATTTCCGGGCAGAGGATTTTTGACAGTTATTACAATAAGATACACGATTATACAAGCAAGTCGGGTGTGGTATTTACAGAAATTCTGACACCGGAGTATGTGCCGGAGCGTCTGACTGACAGGGAAACACTCTGGAACGAGGTGGAGCATGTAGAAAGGAACAACAAGGCACAGCTTGCCTATTCGTTTGATATTGCCTTGCAAAATGAACTGACACTTGAGGAAAATATCAGACTGGCGAAAGAGTTCTGCCAGGAGCAGTTTGTAGCACGTGGCATGATTGTAGATTTGGCAGTTCATGAGGGAAAATCAAAGAACGAGGATGAACCAGATAATCCACATTTTCATGTACTTGCTCCAATCCGTCCTTTTACAGAAAAAGGAAGCTGGGGCAACAAGCAGAAACGGGATTATGTTTTGGATGAAGACGGAAACCGGATAAAAGATGCCAAAGGGAAGGATATATTTAATGCTGTTTCAACTACCGGGTGGAATGATCCAGAGCTTTTAAAGGAATGGAGAAGAACGTGGACAGAGAAAGTAAATGAAAAATTCCGGAAGTGCCATATGGCAGCCAGAATAGATCACCGTTCTTACAAAGAGCAGGGAATTGACCTGATCCCGACCATGCATGAGGGATATGAAGTTCGGGCAATGGAGAAAAAGGGAATAAAAACAATCATCGGAGAGCTGAACAGGGCAATCCGGCAGTTCAACCAGATGTTCATTTCCCTGAAAGAATCCATTCAGTGGATGAAGACAGCTTATGAGGAAATGAAGGCAGAGCTGGATCGCAGGCAGAACCCAACACTACTGGAAAGCCTTCAGGATTATTATGATAAAAAGACACAGGGCAGACCACCACTTCCTAATTTTTATGCGGAGATGAAACGAAAAGGGAAGAATCTTTCCAACTTACAGGAGTTTGCAAAGTCCATCAATTATCTTCAGACACATCAGATAGAGACGATGGATGACTTGCAGGAACGGATTGATGAACTGAACGGTGTTGTTTCTGTCAGTAAAAAAGAAATTTCCGAAAAGCGAGAGCAGTTAAAGAAATTGGAAAATCTGGAAAAGATGGCAGAGGTAATAAAAACAAATCAGCCAATGATTGATGAGTATAACCATTTCTATTTTCAGAAAAGACGGGAGAAATACTATCAGCAGCACAAGAAAGAAATCAATTATTACCACAAATGTGAACGGGAACTGAAACAACATCTGGATAAGAATGGGAAAGTGCCAACTGCCAGATGGAAACGGGAGAAAGAGGAACTGCAGGCGGTGATTGAAGAACTGAAAGCAGATAATCAGCCGTATCAGGATGAGTTGGCTTTTGTGAAAAAGGTACAGAGCTGTGCAGACATTGCCAGACGTGACCGGGAAATGGCAGAAGCAGATACTTCCGGGCGTTCAGAAGAAAAAAGTGAGGAACAGACAAAGTTCCCGGCATTTAGTGCAGTCCAGGTGGAAGATATTTTTAAAGAAAACGTTAAAGCAGAGCAACAGCCGGTGAACCAGTCGGAGCAGAAGCCAGAAAAGAAGACTTCTCTTCTGAGAAAACTGGATGAAAAGAAGAAAGAGTGTGCAGAGCGTGATGCAAAACAACAGGAAGTAAAGAAAAAGCGGAACCATGACATGAGTTTATAACAGTCTGTCAGCAGGACAGATGGAAAGGATGATAAAAATGCAGTATACAGAAGAACAGATTACAAAAGCAAATCAGACAGACCTTGTTTCTTTTCTGAACGCACAGGGAGAACAGTTGGTGAAAAGTGGCAGAGAATACCGATGGAAAAAGCATGACAGTGTGACAGTGTCCGCAAACCGGTGGTACAGGCATAGTCAGGGAAGGGGCGGCTATCCGGTGGATTTCGTGATGGAATTTTACAATGCCACATTTCCGGAAGCTGTCAAGATGCTGACCGGGGAAGAAGGCGAAGGCAGGAACAATACCTGCCCCGCCCCGTCCCCTGACTTCCGGTTACCAGAGAAAGAGAAAAATAATGATAGAATCATCAGGTATCTGACAGAAAACAGAGGGATGGAAAAGAATCTGGTGGAAGAATGGATCAGTAGTGGGGATATTTATGAAGAAAAGAAGCACCATAATGTGGTGTTTGTTGGCAGAGATGCAGACGGTATTCCAAGATATGCCCATTGCAGGGAAACCGGTGAAATAAAATACCGGGGAGATGTGGCTGGATCTGACAAATCTTACGGATTCAGTCACAGAGGGACGGATAATCAGTTGTTTGTGTTTGAGGCAGCTACTGATCTGCTCTCTTTTATCCAGTTGTTTCCCAAAGACTGGAAAAAACGGAGCTACCTGAGTCTGGGTGGCATTTCCAGTGCGGCACTGATGGCTTTTCTTTCTGAACGCCCTCAAATTACTTCTGTATTCCTGTGTCTGGATAATGACCAGGCAGGGAATGAAGCCTGTGAGAAACTGACAGAAGAAATCTCAGATGAATATAGTGTCAGCCGTCTGAAACCGTCCCGAAAGGACTGGAATGAAATCCTCTGTGATAAAAATGCAGACAGGAAGAAATCAATCATTGAAACAGTTACAATGAAAGTACCGGAGAAGGAAGAACTGGTGCCGATGCTGTGTTACGAAGATATTGAACAGACCAGTGTAGAATGGCTGTGGTTTCCCTATCTTCCATTTGGAAAACTGACAATTATTCAGGGCAATCCGGGAGAGGGAAAAACTTATTTTGCCATGATGCTGACCGCAGCCTGCACGAACCGGAAGACTTTCCCGAATATGGAAGAGATTGAACCGTTCAATGTAATATACCAGACTGCAGAAGACGGCATGGGAGACACAATCAAGCCGAGACTAGTAGAAGCTGGTGCTGACCTGAGCCGGGTGATGGTTATTGATGATACAGAAGAAGCACTGACATTATCCGATGACCGTATTGAAAAGGCAATCCGTCAGAATCAGGTCAGACTTTTAATCATTGATCCGGTACAGGCTTTTATCGGTGCAGATGTGGATATGAACCGGGCAAATGAAGTCCGTCCGGTATTCCGGAAACTGGGAATGATTGCTGAAAAGACCGGCTGTGCGATTGTGTTGATCGGACATCTGAATAAATCTTCGGGTACGCAGAGCACGTATCGGGGACTTGGCTCTATTGATATTATGGCAGCAGTGCGAAGCTTGATTTTCATTGGGAAAGTAAGAAAAGATCCAACCACGAGGGTATTGATTCATGAAAAAAGTTCTCTTGCACCACCAGGTGAGACAATGGCATTTAAACTGGGAGATGAAGAAGGCTTTCGATGGGTGGGAGCCTATGAGATTTCTGCAGATGAATTGTTAGATGGAAAAGAAGGAAAAGCAATAGAAACGAAGCTGGAGCGAGGGGCAAAGCTGATTAGGGAATTGCTTGCTGATAAAAAAGAAATTTCAATAAGGGAACTAGACGAAAAGGCAAAGGAGCAGGGAATATCCGGGCGAACAATGCGTGATGTGAGAAACCGGATGAAGAATGAACTGGAATATCGGGTAAATGAAAAACAGGAAAACAGTATTCGATTAAAAGAATGATGGGTGGCAGAATCATTGGAGCAATTACAGATTTTTATAGATACCTTATCTGCCGCCTGCCGTCTGCCGGGCATGAATATTCTGAAGTGTACAGGAATAAACAAAATTGGATTGACAGAAAATATAGAAAAGCGTATTATAATAACAAGAGGTGGGATTTCCCACACAAATACTTGCGTAGGAGGTGTTGATAATGGAAGCAATGAAAGATTATGTTGCCCATCTGGATAACAAAAAAAGAATTACGCTCAGAGGAGCTGCTTATCAGTATTATAATGTAAAAGAATACGGAAATGGCTGCATTATTCTGGAACCTCGGGAACTGGCAGTGCCAGAGAGCATTTCAGCCAGAACTCTGGCAGATATGGATCGTGCAGTAAGTAACTTTAAGAGAGGCGATGTTTCCCCGGCTATTGACCTGTCAGATTTTTAAAAGGAATATGAGATGAATTTTAATATACGAATGGGAATTCCTGAAATGCAGGAACTTTGGTTAGATCTGCAGGAGAAATATCGTTCCGGTAATATAAAAAAGAAGGAAGAACAGTTGTATAAAAAATGGGGAAAGGCTTTGAAGCTGTTGGCGGCTGATCCGGGTTATCCGAGTCTTCAAACCCATGAAATAGAGCCATTATCCAGACGTTATGGTATGAAGGTGTGGCAGTCTTATCTGGAAAATAAAACCAGTGGTGCAATGAGAATGTACTGGGTTTACGGTCCGGATCAGAAAGATATTACGATTATTGGACTGGAGCCACACCCGGAAGATAAGAAAAATGGCGCATACGACCGAATTTCACTGTCGGATTTGTAGAAAAAAACTGAATATGGAACTTAACATGAGCAGTTAGTCTATGAAAAATAGGTTAGCTGCTTTTTTCATGCAGAAAAGGAGGTGCGGTTTATGGGATATGCACGTAAAGATGTAGAGAAAACAAAGAAAATAGCAAAGAAATTTGTCCGCTATCAGGAAGGGGCAGAGCTTTACAGCATTGGGCTGACGAAATTCCAGGAGCTGGCGAAAGAAGCCAAAGCAGTGTATAAGATTGACAAAGTTGCTCTTGTAAACTGTGAGATATTTGAAAAGTATCTGGAGACGTTCAGGATTGCGTAGTGAAGAGAAGAAAACTGTGGAAGGACGAAAAACAGGGATTGACTTTTTGTCATACGAAAACTATAATGAAGATGTGGAGGAATAAGAACAGATATGGCGAAGACAGGAAGACCAAAGTCGGACAATGTAAAAAAGAAAGTATTGAGTATCCGAGTGGAAGATTCTATGTATAAGCGTATTTGTGATTATGCCGGAAAACACAAAATGACTGTGACAGAAGTTGTCCTGCAGGGACTGGAAAAAATATTGAACAGACCTGAATAACATGAAGTCCTTCCTTTATTTGAAGGAGGATTTTATATGGCACAGACAAGAAAAGATCTGCGAGGCAGAGTCTTGCGGAAAGGTGAATCACAGAGACGTTCCGATGAGAGGTATGTATATACTTATACAGATCTACTTGGAAGACGTAAGTATGTTTATGCACAAGACCTTGTAACGCTTCGGGAAAAAGAAGCACAGCTTATGAAAGACCAGATGGACGGTCTGGATATTTACGTTGCAGGAAAGGCAACTGTAAATTTTGTATTTGACCGTTATATGAGTCTCAAAAGCAATCTGAAACCAACAACCAGGAGTAATTATCTTTATATGTATGACCGATTTATCCGGGACACATTTGGAAAGCGGAATATAGCAGAGATTAAGTATTCTGATGTGGTGCAGTTCTACAATCATCTGATTGAGAAACAGGAATTACAGATTAACACACTGGAAACTGTTCATACGTTATTACATCCAACTTTTCAACTGGCTGTGAGGGATGACATTATCAGAAAAAATCCTACGGATGGAGTCATGGCAGAATTAAAGAAAAATCTGGGTATGAAAACCGGTGTGAGACATGCACTGACAATTTCACAGCAGAGAGCATTTATGGAATATATTGCCACACACCCGATTTATTATCACTGGTGGCCGATTTTTACTGTTTTTCTTGGAACGGGATGTCGCATCGGCGAAATTTTAGGGCTTCGATGGGAAGACATCAATTATGAAAAGCGGATTATCAGCATCAATCATAATCTGACGTATTATCCGGTAGGAGAAGACAGGGCGTCAGAAAATCACATTTCAACGCCGAAAACAGAAGCCGGTATGCGTACAATTCCCATGTTGGACACAGTGAAGGATGCTTTTGAAATGATCTGGGAAGAGCAGAAAGAACATGGCTGGACGGACGCAGAGATTGACGGGATGACAGGCTTTGTTTTCTGTAACCGTTATGGAAATGTAATGAATGCTCAGTCAGTCAATCGGGCAATCAAGAGAATATCTTCTGCCTATAATGCAACGAAAGAAGTAGAAGCAAAGAAAGAGCATCGGGAACCGGTGCTGTTGCCGAACTTTTCAGCGCATAGTTTGAGACACACATTCTGTACAAGGCTTTGTGAAAGAGAAACCAACCTGAAGGTTATCCAGTCGATTATGGGGCATAAGGATATCCAGACCACTATGGATATCTATGCAGAGGCGACAGAGGAGAAAAAACAGGAAACATTTGAACATTTGGCTGCAACAATGGATGTATTTTAAGAAGGGCTTATGAACCTTTCCATCTGACAACAGAAATAACCAAATGACATCAAATTGACAACAGATATGATTTGACAATGATTCATCATGAACAGTGATGAAGAGAAGACAATTTAATAAAAACAGTACAGCGAAGCGTTATGAATGGTAACGAAGAAAAGCTAAAAAAATTCCCGACAATGAAGACCTTGAATGATGTAAATAAGAAAAATGATGTAAAATCTAAGGCTGCTGAAGAAGTGAAAGCTGAGCCTGAAAAGATTGATTTTTCTAAGGTAAAGATTGAGCCTTTATTTGAGGAAGCAGTTGATTTTGATACATTCAGTAAGTCAGATTTCCGTGCAGTAAAGGTTAAAGAGTGTG
>DJPV01000014.1:30810-31076 GCA_002437435.1 Lachnospiraceae bacterium UBA6403
GTACCGAAGTCAAAGAAACTGTTACAGTTCACTCTTGATGACGGAACAGGCACAGACAGAACCATTTTAAGCGGTATTCACGCTTATTATGAGCCGGAAGAACTGGTTGGAAAGACTCTTATCGCTATCGTAAATCTTCCACCGAGAGCTATGATGGGTATTGACTCTTGCGGTATGCTCCTCAGTGCAATCCACGAAGAAGAAGGCGAAGAAAAGCTCCATCTTCTGATGGTTGATGACCATATTCCGGCAGGTGCAAAGCTCTA
>DJPV01000050.1 GCA_002437435.1 Lachnospiraceae bacterium UBA6403
TCCATATCCCGTTCCAATTTCAGTATATCCGGACATCCATACACAACAAAATCAATATCGCTATACTCCGTTGCTGTTCCCGTAGCAAAAGAGCCAAACAATTTTAAATGCTCTATATTATTTTTTTGCATATTTCTGTTACTTTTTCAATAATCCGTTCAACCGGCATTACATTCATATCATTCTCTCCAAACCATGGCATTGCAAGCAAGCATGTTGGCTCTCTTGCGCTCATTATATCATGCATGTAATAAAGTAGGAAATAAAAAATGGATATATCTACCTTATTATGGCAGATATACCCATTTTAACTTAATATTAAATCTACAGATTCCGATGCAGCAGACGATGTTCTTTTCCGGCAAGGAAATGATCGTACAACTGGCGGACTGCCGGATTCTCCTCGGAGAAACGGACATTGGAACTTGCATCTGCATTATACATGCCTTCCATACGGCTTCGTCTGGTTCTTGGGCCTGCGCCGGATGGCTGACCGCCACCCATGATACATCCACGTCTGCACGCCATAACTTCAACGAAATCATAGCTTGCTTCGCCGGATCGGATACGGTCAAGCAGCCGTCCTGCATTTGCAAGACCATGTACAACTGCAATCTTCACTTCTCTGCCATCTAACTCGATCGTTGCTTCCTTCGTTCCTTCAAATCCCCGGACACCCGTATAACTGATCTCACGGATCGTGTTATAGGATTTGTCCTCCGCAAGACGGCGGAGCACTGCTTCTGTTACACCACCTGTCGTTCCGAAGATCTTACCTGCGCCGGAAGCCACGGAAAATGGTGCATCTGCGGATTCATTTTCCAGTTCGGCAAACTGCAGTCCCATCTGCTTGATCATCCGCACAACCTCTGTCGTTGTGATGACATAATCGGTATCCTGTCTGCCATCCGTGAAATTATCCGGTCGGAGGATCTCTCCCTTCTTTGCTGTACAAGGCATGATCGATACAACCATCGTTCTTTTGCCATCTTCTTTATCTTTCTCTGCAAAATAATCTTTGATCACTGCTGAGAACATTCCCTGTGGAGAACGGCAGGTTGACAGATTATCTGCAAATTCGGGATATTTTTCTTCACAATATTTGACCCATCCCGGACAACAGGATGTAAATAATGGCAGCTTCTCACCCGATGCAAGACGCGCCGCAAATTCTTTGGATTCCTCCATAACCGTAAGATCTGCACCAAAGCTTGTGTCAAATACCATGTCAAAGCCCATGATACGAAGTGCTGATACCAGCTTGCCAAAACAGTTCTCCCCCTTTGGTATACCGAAGCTGTCTCCAACCGCCACGCGGACTGCCGGTGCGATCTGTGCGACCACACGGATGGACGGATCTTCGATCGCGTCCCAGATATCGGTTACATTTGTACGGATCGAGATTGCTGCGGTCGGGCAGACAACTGCACATTGTCCACATCCTACGCAGTCTGTCTCTGCAAGTGGCTTGTCAAATGCCGGCTGTACCTTCATTTTCGAACCACGGAATGCAAAATCGATAACGCCAAGTCCCTGAATCTCATCACAGGTACGCACACAGTCACCGCACAGGATACATTTATTTGGATCCCGGACGACAGATGGTGAACTCATATCGATCTTTTCTTCTTTTTTATTATTCAGGAAACGGACTGCATGCACACCAACCTTATAGGCAAGTGACTGCAGCGTACACATTCCATTCTTCTGACAGGTCGTACAGTCTCTGCAATGAGAGGATAACAACAGCTCGATAATAAGCTTTCTGTACTGCTGCACTTTCTTTGTATTCGTATAGATCACCATGCCCGCTCTCGGTGCTTCCGAGCATGCTGCAAATATTTTTCCTCTGTCATCTTCTACCACGCACATACGACATGCGCCGTAGATGGATAATTCCGAATGATAGCAGAATGTCGGGATGTCGATCCCGGCCTTTCGGATCAGAGACAGAACATTCTTCTCGCCCTCGATCGGCACTTTGATTGAATTGATCGTAATATAATCCATGTTCGTCTCCCTCCTTAATTCTCTGTATATACTGCATGGAACGCACAATTATCGATACACGCTCCACATTTGATACATTTGACTGTATCAATGACAAATGGTTTCCTGATCTCACCTGTGATCGCACCGACCGGACAGTTTCTCGCGCATTTGGAACAGCCCTTACATGCTTCCGGATTGATCTTATAACGAACCAGTGCTTTACAGTTTCCGGTTCTGCATCGTTTGTCAACCACATGCTCGATATATTCCTGACGGAAATTCCTCAGCGTACTGAGTACCGGCAGGGCTGCGCTCTTACCAAGTCCACAAAGGGCCGTGTCGGTAATCGCATGACCCAGTTCCTCTAACAGATCCAGATCCTCTAATGTACCATTTCCGGCAACGATCCGCTCCAGAATCTCAAGCATCCGCTTTGTTCCCTCACGACAAGGAACGCATTTGCCACAGCTCTCGTTCTGTGTAAAATTCATAAAGAAACGGGCTACCTCAACCAGACAGGTATTCTCATCCATAACAACCAGTCCACCTGAACCGATCATCGCTCCTTTGCTCTTTAACGAATCAAAATCCAGGCTGACATCCAGATCATCCGTCACCAGACAGCCGCCGGATGGCCCACCGATCTGAACTGCCTTTAACGGGATATCATCCTTTAAGCCACCGCCGATATCATATACGATCTCCCGCAGCTTCGTTCCCATCGGAATCTCGATCAGACCCGTATTCTTTACACTTCCGGTCAATGCAAATGCCTTTGTTCCCGGACTTTTCTCCGGTCCGATCGACTTGTACCAGTCTGCACCATTTAAAATGATCATGGATACATTTGCATAGGTTTCTACATTGTTCAGAACCGTCGGCTTGGCAAATAAGCCCTGCTCTACGGTTCTTGGCGGCTTGGTTCTCGGCATTCCGCGCTGTCCCTCGATCGATGCCGTGAGCGCACTTCCCTCTCCGCAGACAAATGCTCCCGCGCCACGATTGATATGTATATGGAAAGAGAAACCGGAACCTAAGATATTCTCACCAAGAAAGCCTGCTTCCTCTGCCTGTGCGATCGCCGTCTTCAAACGGCTGACTGCCAGCGGATATTCTGCTCTTACATAGACATATCCCTCCTGCGCACCAACTGCATATGCAGCAATGATCATACCCTCTAACATCTTATGCGGATCGCCTTCCATCACACTTCGATCCATGAATGCACCCGGATCTCCCTCATCACCATTGCAGACAACATATCGGATCTTCTCTGCCTGTCTGGCAACCTGCTGCCATTTGTATCCGGTTGGGAAACCTCCGCCTCCACGTCCACGAAGATTGGAATCACTGATGACCTGAATAACCTCCGACGGCTCCATGGTAAATAACACCTTGCGTAGTGCCTGATATCCACCGACTGCAAGATATTCATTGATATTTTCCGCATCGATATGTCCGCAGTTTTTTAATACCAGTCTGGTCTGCTTCTTATAAAATGGGATTTCCTCCTGCTGTCTGTAGACAACTCCATCCTTGTGATACATCAGCCGGTCAACCGGTCTTCCGTGCAGGATCGTTTCGTTAAAAATCTCCTCACAGTCTTCTTCCTTTACTTTTATGTAAATATAATTATATGGCTCGATCCGTACAAGCGGCCCCATCTCACAGAAACCATGACAGCCGCTTTTCTTCACGCCGACATGGCAGGATTCTTTTATAATTGTGTGTTCCGCCTCAGGGACAAATTCTACCTTCACGCCCTCTGACTGCTTCGCCATCTCGCAAAACCGGTCGTATATTTTCTGAGAGCCACCCGCCAGACATCCCGTTCCTGCACAGACAAGGATTCTGTGCGAATCTGCATGCAGCATCTTTTCTGCCTGTTTTACTGCTGTGTCAAGCTCTGATACATTTGTTATTCTATTCATCCGCACCCTCCTTCAATTCTGCTATCAATGCAGTTACTTTCTCCGGTGTCATAGCCGGATGAACGACATCATTTACCGTCATGACCGGTGCGAGTCCACATGCACCAAGACATGATACTGTCTCTAATGTGAACATCATATCATCTGTTGTGTGTTTCTCTTTTGACAATCCAAGTTCTTTATACAATTGATTTAAGATATCCATGGATTTTCTGACATGGCATGCAGTTCCATCGCACACCTTAAGAATGAACTTTCCTTTTGCATCAAATGAAAAGTTCTCATAGAATGTTGCTACGCTGTAAGCTTTTGCCTCTGTGATATTCAGTCTGTCCGCCACATATCGTAATAGTTCCGGTGGAAGATACTTATATGTACTCTGAATATCCTGAATGATAGGGATCAGAAATCTAGGCTCCGTCCCATATGCAGCAATAATCTTATCAGCCTCATCGTAGTAAGATTGTTCCAGCATGTATTACCCTCCGTGCTTTGCCCCATTGTTGGGAATTTTTATCAATACCTCATGTGTAAATGATAACATTTTTCAATAGGATTTGCACGAAGATTTTAACCTAAAATAAGGTCATTCCACCTGCCTGCTTCTGCATAATGACCGTTTCCAGCTGGTGTCCCAGTTCATGAACGATCAATGCTGTTATGTCCATTCCTTCCGGCCAGTATCCATTTTTCACAGAATCCCGGCAGGTCTTTAGAAGCTGGTCACGGTTTCTGAACTTTGCCGCATTTAGAACGATCTCATACCTGACAACCGTAGGTCTCGTTGCAAATTCCCCATTTATGATGAATTCTCTGTAATCTGTCATAGCTATAACAGATGCCTGCTCCGTCGGGAAATTTCCAAGTGTCAGATTCGTCAGAGTTCCCTGTAAGACCGGATATCTGGCATACATATATGCAAATGCCTGCTCGATCTCCTCTGCCGTCTGTACATCAATCTCCCCAAGATTGACCGCCAGAATCCCATATGCCGTTTCCATCCTCTCCTCTATATCAACGACATCCGGATTCTGATATGTCTTTCGCTGCTCCTTTCCATATGCAGCGATCAGCTTCTCGGCATCTTCCTTAGAAGCTACATATCGACTGTACTGCTTCGTATAGTCTATCCCCGTCCGCAGGCTGTCACGAAGCGCTCCCGGTGTCCAGGCATCTGCATATAATCTGCTTACTCCTGCGCCAGGATAAAAAAATCGCGAACAGTCTCCATTGACAGGTCAATATCTTCATCACTTACATAAGCATCCACGCAATAAAGCACATCGCTCAGATCTGCTCCTGCATATACATGCTGATATTCTTTGTCCCCACTGTTATATTTTTCAACAATATATGACACCGTCAACCCATCTATATCCATTGTCTCGACTTCGGAATTATCCAGATGTTTGTTTGCATCGATATAATCCTCTACGCTGCCATACCATTCCTTACTGTATAAAGCACAGTTTACATCCACTCTTGGATCAACGGAATAAAAGCACTCTACTACATAATCTGTATCATCATATCCTTCGCTTACATAGAAACCATCCGAAACCTTGTGAGTAACGGATACTGAGCCAAGCTGGATCGTGCTCTTTTCCTTTGTCTCGCCATAACTGGCAGATTTGGATCTGTTCTGAAGCTGGGCATCGATATCATCCTGTGTAGAGTCCGGAAGATCCGTCTTCTCTGCACTGACTGCAATAGCCGCAAATATGTATAATATCTCCTCATCTGTCAGCTCTGACGTCTCCATCACGATCTGACCACCGATCCGGTAACCGTCCTCCGGAGCAGCCGTATAAACGACAACCATCGAATCTCCGCTTACTTCACCCTTATAATATGCATAACGGGTTCCAAGAAGTTCCATTTCCTGAACATCCTGTGTCACTGTGCCACCAGCATCAACCAAAGCCTGTGACAACTCGTCAGGATTCTCCATCACTGTATCGTATGAACCATCTACGACTGCTATCTTCATCTGAAAGACATCTGTCACATAGATGACCACACCTATAGAATCTGCATATACCATGTCGTAGATTCCCGGAACGGTAAACTGATATCCATCTTTTACAAATGTCATATCCGGCCGGTCTGCATCTATATCCTCTTCATCATCCAGTTCTTCACCAAATACATCCGACGTATCTGCTTCTGTGTCCGTTACATCTTCAGAACTGCTTTCCTCTGTATCAACTACTATATCGTTGCGAAATTCATTATTTACCTTGATTTTTTTGTTGTTGCTGCTGTCATCCTGTTTACTCTTATACAGCATTACCCCAAAAACATCCGCCGCTGCCAAAAATAATACTGCCACAATAATCAAAGCAATAATTGGTCCCTTATTATTCTTGTTGTTTTCCATAGATATACTCCTTATTCCTGTTTTTCCTTATAGTTATGGAACCCAACCCAGAAAATGATCGTAAAGATCAGGAAAAGAATAGACATAAATACCGGAAACAGAACCGTCTTGCTGTCATACTGAAATCTTGGTGAAGCTGTATGCGCATCCACATACAGATAGTTGACATAATCCCCCTCTTTTACGCCCTTTGTATCAAGCCAGACTCTCTTTGTATGATAATTCGTATTCTCATCCCATGTAGTCACATCTGCAAGTGTATACTGTTCAACGATCCGATCAACACTAGCTACATCCTGCTGCTTGTCCTTTAATGAGATTACATTTCTCCTTATCATCATGATGCTGAACCCGATACATACCAGACATGCGATTCCACTGACCGCCATAGCCAGAAGAAAAAGCATCCGGTGTATGGTCAGATCTGTACTACTAGTTATCTGCTCCTTCTCAAAAGCACAAGCCTGCTCCTCAACTTTTTCAGTTATTATGGACTCTGTTTTTTCCTGCTCTGCACCTGCTTCCGTCTGTTCTGAATCCAGTCCCCGCACCAGGTGATCCATGCTCACCCCATACAGATCTGCAAGCTGTACCATCTTATCAACATCAGGAAGTGTCTTATTTAACTCCCATTTTGATACTGACTGTCTGCTTACATTCAGATATTCTGCCAGTTCTTCCTGCGTCATCCCCTTCTGCATTCGAAGCGCAAGCAGTCTCTCTCCTATCGATTCTTTCCAATCTTCTACCATATTTCTTTCCTCCAGATTTGTTCCTCCACCAACCTATCAGATTCTTCCTCTATATACCAGCAATTTGGGTATCCACTTTGGCAACCATGGGTTGCACCCCAGTATTTATCAGGCTTTCAGACAATGTATCTGTATTTTTATCTTTACCTGTTAACTAACTTTGTTGTAGATGATAACACCTGCATATGACATTTGCCAAGGAAGATTTACTGACAAATATGGAATGCCACCTGCATCATATACCCCTCACGCTCCCCAAAGCCCTGAAAATTCCGGAAGTGCAACTACCGGTTGCTCAAGTGAACATCCAAATTGCTGGCACGTAGACCGACAACCTGATAATCTCATAAATAAAATACATTAATAAGGAAACAGGAGGAGTCTATGAAAAAGTGTAAACATTTTATGGCTTATGTAGCGGTTGTGCTTGTCTTTGCCATG
>DJPV01000077.1 GCA_002437435.1 Lachnospiraceae bacterium UBA6403
AATTTTTCAAGGTTCTTTGTTGTTGAACTCATCAGCGACAACTTCTATATGTTATCACACCCGATGTTCTTTGTCAACAACTTTTTTAATTTCTTTTTTGATGTTCTGCATGCTTTCCAGATGAGAATCATCATGAAATATGTAAGTTGCAATCGGTGTTCGTTCGGTGTTTCGTACCGCGAACAGTTGATATAATACTAAATCAGGCGTCAGATGTCAACACTTTTTTGACAAAAATTGTATTAAAATAAATACAATCTTATATGTACTCTAACGCCTGATTGATGTTCGATACTCCTACTACTTTTATGCCCTCTATACTCTTAAGATGCTCTTCATTTGTCTTTGGCATAATACATGTCTGAAAGCCCATTTTCACCGCTTCTCTTACACGTTGTTCTGCTGCGGATACGCCACGGACTTCTCCTGAAAGTCCTACTTCACCGAATACGACCATGCTTTCGTCCAACGGGCGGTTTCGGAAACTGGAAACAAGTGCGAATACAATTCCAAGGTCTGCCGCCGGATCATCAAGCCGCATACCGCCAGCTATATTGACATATGCATCACTTCCTGATAATACCATTCCTGCTCTCTTTTCAAGTACCGCAAGAAGAAGGTTCACACGATTATAGTCCAAACCAACTGTTGTACGTCTCGGCAGATTAAAGCTGGTCTGACAGACCAGTGCCTGGATCTCAAGCAGAATTGGTCTGGTTCCCTCCAAAGAACATACGACAACCGAACCGGATGTCTGAAGCGGTCTGCCTGCAAGCATAACTTTTGATGGATTATTTACTTCTGACAAGCCGGTTTCAAGCATTTCAAACACGCCAATCTCATTTGTCGAGCCAAAACGATTCTTTACTGCACGAAGAATACGGAAGCCTGCATTACGATCGCCTTCAAAATATAACACCGTATCTACCATATGTTCCAGATTTCTCGGACCCGCAACAGTTCCTTCTTTCGTAACGTGTCCGACGATAAAAATTGCTATATCCATCTGCTTTGCCATCTGCATCAAACGTGCCGTAACTTCTTTTACCTGTGATACACTTCCCGGTGCCGAAGCAATATCTTCTACTACTATTGTCTGGATAGAGTCGATAACTATAACCTTTGGTTTGTCCTTCTTGACATATTCTTCTACATCTTCCAGATTATTCACGCATAAAAGCAGCATATCCTTCTGAAATGTACCAATTCGTTCCGCACGCATCTTGATCTGTGACAAAGATTCCTCGCCTGATACATAGAGAATCTTATGACCATCTGCTGATAGATTTCTACACATCTGAAGAAGAATCGTCGACTTACCGATTCCAGGATCTCCACCTACTAAAACAAGAGAACCATTTACGATTCCTCCACCGAGTACTCTATTCAATTCTTCCAGTCCTGTGGAAAATCTTGTCTCATCAGCTGTTTTTACTTCTAAAATACATGTAGGCACCACAGCAGTCCGTCCTCCGGGCTGTTTTCTGGCGCCTACCGTTACTTTTTCTTCACAGAATGTATTCCAGGATCTGCATCCCGGACACTGTCCCATCCATTTTGCTGACTCAAATCCACATTCCCGGCAAAAAAAGATTTGTTTTTCTTTTGCCATATAAACTCCTAGTCAAATGCTTTTCTGACATCCACTTTTACTTCTCTGCCCGGTTCAAGATCTACACTGATGCTTAACTTGCCACCGAGATTTGTTTTATTCTTTCCTACATATATATCGTCAATATGAATCTTGTAATCTGTTTCCGATTCCAGTTCCAGTGTAATAGATGATGTCTCTGTTCCTTCTACTACAAATGATACATCTTCTTCTGATGAACGGAAGTCATGTACTGCTGTACCTGGTACTGATTCATATACAAACATACCATTCTTCTCAAGCTTAGTAATCTCACTAAAGGTCTTGATCTTATAGATATCTCCTTTATATTCAACCCCATCTTTCTTTGTCTTTGTTGCCAATTCATAATTTCCGAAATCCAGTGAATCGGACTCTATGTTAATTAAATCGTTTATTACTGACATTTTTATCCTCCTGTACATTATACTCATGCCATACCCGGCACTTTTATAAACTGATTATACAATAATGCTCCGGCTTTTGCCACACCAAATATAATCAGTTCACAATTATTTTATAAATTTGGAAGCAATTACTTTTCAGGTTCATTTTTTACTATAAACTTCACCTTGTCGTTGCGTACAGTCACCTGAACAGTATCTCCCCGTTTGACCTCACCTTTTAAGACCGCTTCCGCAAGCTCATCTTCTATATTCGTCTGGATCGCACGTTTCAACGGTCTTGCTCCGTATTTCTTATCGTATCCTTTCTCAAAAATCAGCTTTTTTACCGCATCTCCAAACTTTAACTGAATCTCCATTTGTGATGCAACGCGCTGTTTCAGTTCTTTTAACAGAAGATTTGAAATATTTCTTACATCACCCTCTGTCAGCGCACGGAATACAATAATGTCATCAATGCGATTTAAAAACTCCGGTTTGAAATTCTGTTTCACTTCATCCATAACATTCTTCTTCATATCTTCATGCTCTGTATCTGCATTTGACACAGTGACAAAGCCAAGCTTCTTCGGATCAACGATCCTCTGTGCTCCTGTATTTGATGTCATGATTATGATCGTGTTCTTAAAGTCTACTTTTCTGCCCTGAGAATCTGTAATATGCCCATCATCCAATACCTGTAATAATAAATTGAATACATCACTGTGTGCCTTTTCTATCTCATCAAACAGAATAACAGAATATGGATTGGAACGAACCTTCTCACTCAACTGTCCACCTTCCTCAAAACCTACATAGCCTGGAGGAGAACCGATCAGCTTCGATACACTGTGTTTCTCCATATACTCTGACATATCTACACGAATCAACGCATCTTCACTTCCAAATACTGCTTCTGCAAGTGCTTTCGATAATTCAGTCTTACCAACACCGGTAGGTCCAAGGAATAAGAAAGAACCAACCGGACGTTTAGGATCTTTTAAGCCTACACGGCTCCTCTTGATTGCCTTTGCTACCGCATCAACTGCCTCATTCTGACCAACAACTCTCTTATGCAGTTCTTCTTCCAGACGTTCCAGACGTTTGGATTCCCGTTCCGTCAGTTTGTTTACCGGAATCTTTGTCCATACAGATACAACATCTGCAATATCTTCTGCGTCTACTATAACGCATTTTGCATTTTTATTCTGCTTCATTTTATCTAGCTTCGCTTCCAGTTTTTTCTGCTTCTTTAACAGTTCTGCAGCTTCATCGATATCTCCGTTTTCTAAAAGCTTCTCAAGATCATCGGAAAGTGCCTGTATCTCAAGTTCTAATGGCAGAGTCTTCTTTTCCTTCTTTCCAAATCCCAGACGTTTTCTGGAACATGCTTCATCCATCAGATCAATGGCTTTATCCGGCAGGAAACGGTCACTGATATACCGGACTGATAATGATACTGCTGCTTCCAGCGCCTGATCACTGATCTCTACATGATGATGCTCCTCATATGCAGGACGAAGTCCCTTTAAAATCTCTACTGTTTCTTCATTTGTCGGTTCTTCCACATAGACTGGTTGAAATCTTCGCTCTAATGCTGCATCTTTTTCTATATATTTTCTGTATTCAGCACGTGTCGTTGCTCCGATCATCTGGATTTCTCCACGGGATAACGATGGTTTTAAGATATTTGATGCATCGATTGCGCCCTCTGCTCCACCTGCCCCAATGATCGTATGAAGTTCATCCACAAACAAGATGACATTTCCGGCATTCTTCACCTCTGCAATCACCTTTTTGATCCGTTCTTCAAATTCTCCACGGTATTTGGAGCCTGCTACCATACTGGATAAATCTAATGACAGCAGTCGTTTACCCCGTACTGTATCCGGTACATCACCTGCGGCGATCAGGTAAGCAATTCCTTCTGCAACCGCCGTCTTACCTACACCCGGTTCACCAACCATACATGGATTGTTCTTCATCCGCCTGCTTAAGATCTGAAGCACACGTTCTATCTCTTTCTCTCTGCCTATAACCGGATCCAGATTTCCCATACGGGCATCCATTGTCATATCTCTGGAGAATTGATCCAAGGTTGGTGTTTCCGATGCCTTGGACTTATTCTTTCCTTTTTTCAGACTTACAAATTCTTTCTTTGCTGTACTGCCATCCACACCACATGCAGACATGATGTCTACATATATTTTCTGGATATTTGCCTTTAAAGACAGTATGATCTTTACCGCTGTGCAATCCAGATGCTTTAAAATAGCGATCAGAAGATGCTCGCTTCCTATCTCTGTACTTCCCAGATGTTTCGCTTCGTTTCCGGCAAGTTCAAGGATCGCCTCTGCTGACTTCGTATATTTACTTTTCTCTGCACCAAAGGTTTCTCCGGCTAATGGTATCTGGCTTAAGATATTAATAATTGATTGTATTGTTACTCCATTTTCCTGCAACACAACAAATGGTGCAGTATCACTGACAAAGGTAAGTGCCAGCAACAGATGTTCACTTCCTATATAATTCTGTCCCAGCTTCTTAGATATCCGTTTGGCTTCTTTTAATATTTCCTGTAATTTTTCGCTGTTTGGAAGCTTCAAATTATGTCACCTCTTTTTCATAGTATACGG
>DJPV01000015.1 GCA_002437435.1 Lachnospiraceae bacterium UBA6403
CTCCAAAATCTTTATTTTTCTGCTGTTATTACTTATGCAGGAAATGCGACTCCTGCTGTCAGGATAATATTTGGATATGGTGTAAATTCACCTGTCCGGATTGCAAATTTCACGTTCTTTGACATTTCCTTTAATGCCACATGAGAGATCATGGATTCTTCTGCCTCCGAAAGACTCTCTCTTATATATGTAAGGAGCTCCTGATTCTTCTCAACGATCTCCTCTGCAAGTACATAGCTTTCAATCTGTGTCTCATCAAGGACTGCATCCATTACCTGCTTAAATGTCGGTACACCTCCACAAAGTGCCAGATCTACGATCTCTACTCCCTTTGGAATCGGCATTCCGCCATCACCGATCATGAATGTATCCTTATGTCCAAGTCCTGCGATCAGACCCGCAAGCTGTGCATTAATGATACCTCTTTTTTTCATATTATCTGTCCTCCATACCTGTCTGACATATGTTTATCTGTTTTTAAGATCGTAGACATGAAGCAGTTCTCCATGTCCACGTTTCTATATATTCTTTCTGTCTTTACCTGATACCTTTGGTATTATTTGCTCTCATTTCTTGCCTGTAATGCCATCTTTGCCTGCATCTTTCTCTGGAACTGGTCGATGATAACCGCTACGATGATAACCAGACCTTTGATAACCATCTGCCAGAATTCAGATACTCCACACATTACCATACCATCATTGATAACACCGATTACGAAAGCACCAACGATTGTTCCGCCGATCGTACCAACACCACCAGCCATGGATGTTCCACCAAGTACGGCTGCTGCGATCGCATTCATTTCCCATGACTCACCAGTTGCCGGATGGGAAGCTGCAAGCTGTGAAGAAGCGATGATACCAACGATTGCTGCACAGATACCTGAGATCATGTATACAAGGATCTTTACTTTGTTTACCTTTACACCGGAAAGCTTAGCAGCTTTCTCGTTACCACCGATTGCAAATACATGCCATCCAAATGATGTTCTCTTTAACAGGATTGCAAATATAACTGCAAGGATTACTAAGAGCCAGAGGCCTACAGGAATTCCAAGGATGCTTGAACGGAAGAAGCTCCATCCTTCATTTCCAAGGCCTTCATAACCATTTAAGTCTGAGTATGTAGCACCCTTTGAGATCAGGTTTGCAAAACCTCTTGCAATGTACATCATACCAAGAGTCGCTATGAATGGGGCTACATTGAATTTCGTTATGATCAGACCGTTTATTACACCAACTAACGCTCCAAGGATGATCGCTACAAGAACAACCAATGGAATGCTTAAGTAAATTGTCTTACCGCCGATCGTGATACCGTTCTGGATCATGTATCCAGCTAACATACCTGAGATACCAACTACCGCACCAACGGAAAGGTCGATACCGCCTGTGATGATGACATATGTCATACCAATTGCAAGAATACCATATAAGGCAACGTGCTTACCTATTAAAAGTGCTGTGTTCAGACTTAAGAAGTTATCTGCAGCAAAGCTAAAAAATACTAAAAGAATAATTAACACGATGAATGTACGACCTTTTAAGAGCGTCATCATCAGAGTATTATTTGATTTTTTCTTTTCATTACTCATTTTCTCAATCTCCTTTACATGTAAATCTCTAAGCCTCTCCTGTGTGATGTCCCTTGTAAGATGCCAGAACCAGTGACTCCTCTTTGATCTCGTCACCAACGAATTCTCCTGTTACCTTACCATTTGAAAGAACAACTACACGGTCAGCAATTGAAATAATCTCCTTCAGCTCTGAAGATATAACGATAATCGATAGCCCTTCATCTGCGTACTTATTAATAATATCAAATACTTCTGTCTTTGCTCCGATGTCGATACCACGGCTTGGCTCATCAAGAAGCAGGATCTTCGGATTCGTCAGAATACCTTTTCCGATAACGATCTTCTGCTGATTACCACCGGATAATGACAGGATCGGAAGTCTCTTATCTGCAACCTTGATATGGATGTCCTTGATCTCCTTCTCCACCATTTCATTCTCTTTCTTGAAATTGATGAAGCCCATCTTTGCATAAGATGCAAGAGCGGATAAGGAGCAGTTTCTGCCGATATCCATGGACTGTACCAGACCTTCTCTCTGTCTGTCCTCAGGTACAAGTGCGAAGCCTTTCTCGATCTGTTCGGATATGGATCGGATGTTCATCTTCTCACCTTCCAGTGAGATATCACCGGTATGCTCCGGACGAAGTCCCATGATGGATTCGAAGATCTCTGTTCTTCCGGCTCCCATCAGGCCGTAGATTCCAAGGATTTCTCCTTTTTTCAATTCAAAATTTACATGATCCAACAGATAGCCACCGCCTGACTTTGGAAGGCACAGATCCTTAACCTCAAGAACGGATTCTCTCTTTGCCCAGTCCACATTACGGTCACGCTTTGGATATGATTTTCCTTCACCTGTCATCTGCTTTACGATCCAAGGTACATCAATATCCTTTACATCTGCATCTGCTACATATTTTCCATCTCGAAGAATGGTTACATGGTCACCGATCTGCATGATCTCTTCCAGTCTGTGTGAGATATATACGATCGAGATACCCTGTGCAGTCAGTTCCCGCATGATCTTGAACAGTACCTGTACTTCCTGTTCAGAAAGGGAGGATGTAGGCTCATCCATGATCAGAACCTTCAGATCATCTTCTACAAGATTTCTTGCGATCTCGATCATCTGCTGCTGTCCAACACGGAGATCTCCAACCAGTGTATCTACCGGGATTGGATGCTCCAGTCTCTCCAGAACCTTCTTTGACTGTTCTCTATGATATTCATTGTCAAGCTTTCCTGCCTTATGCTTCTCTCTTGACATAAATATATTCTGATAAACCGGAAGATTTGGAAACAGGTTCAATTCCTGATGGATAATCCCGATACCATGCTTTCTTGCATCATTGGTATCTCTGAAGTATACTTCCTCATCTCCCATATATAATTTGCCTTCACTTGGCTGTTCGATACCTGCTATCATCTTCATAAGAGTTGATTTGCCGGCACCGTTTTCGCCGATCAGTACATTTACCTTTCCTGTCAACAGGTCAAAATTAACATTGTCCAATGCTTTTGTACCAGGATAGATCTTACTGATTCCTTCTGCATGAAAGCAAACACCTTCTTTGCACATTCCTGCCATATTGCTGTTCACCTCCGGAATTATTACTGTACTGTTAATACGACTGGAGTAATAAGCAGTTCATCGTTTCCGTCAACTGTAAATGTTCCAACGAAATCTACTGTCTTTCCCTGAATAGATGTCAGGTCTACACCGCCTATAACCTCTGAATCGATCTTTTCATGTAGGGTCTTGGATACATCGCCCCATTCCTCCTGATTTGTATAGTCACCATAATTGATGATCGTCAATGAATCTCTTGTGGATGATCCCTTATAGATCGATCCAACCTGCATCTTGATCACCTCAGTTCCATCATATCCGTTTAACTTTACTGTGATATATCCGGCTTTCTTTGAAGTCTCAACTTCTTCTACAACGCCGGTACCCTTTACAGGATAACTAATGGAACCGCTTGTTCCCATGGAGTATTTTCCATATTTATCTACTAATGATGAAAGGTCACCATTTGCTTCTGTTAAGAAGGTTGGAAGATCAACTGCACGGTCTGAAATATCCTGTACTGCTTCTTCCCACATTTCTTCTACATTATCGGAAGCATTGAACTCTACCTTTCCTGTATACTGTCCTTCTGTTCCCTTATCTATAATCTTTACACACCCTGTTGACAGCATTGCAACAGAAAGTGCAGCCATAACAACTAATATTCTTTTTCTCATACCTAGCTCCTTCTTTATATTTCACGGGAGGATCAACCCGGTTTCGGATCATCCTCCCGGCATATATACTTGTAACTACTGTAACAAATTACTCTGTGTAAACAAATGTCTTAAGCTTATCTACGTTGTCTGCCGTGATTGCGATACAGTCTACTAACTGCTTCTCATCCAGACCGGTTGTACCGTTCTTTAAGTAATCATCAGCCTGTGTTACTGCCATCTCAGCCATTAAAGCGAACTGCTGAAGTGCTGTACCTGTCATCTTACCAGCCTTGATCTGTGCTGCTGCCTCATCAGAACCATCTACACCGATGATCTTGATATCAGATCTGCCTGCTGCTGCACAAGCTTCTGCTGCACCAACTGCCATTGTATCATTACCACAAACGATACCTGTGATGTCTGGATTTGACTGTAAGATAGACTCTGTCTTCTCATAACCTTCTGTCTGATCCCAGTTAGCTGTCTGTGTTGATACACACTCTAATGTATCGTACTGATCGATTACTTCATGGAATGCTGATGAACGAACACCTGCGTTTGTATCTGACTCTTTACCAAGAAGCTCTGCGTACTTTCCTTCTTCACCCATAGCTTCTACCCATTTCTCAGCGATTGCCTTTGCACCCTGATAGTTATTAGCTACGATCTGTGAGATTGCTACACCTGACTCGTTGATCTCACGGTCGATCAGGAATGTAGGGATACCAGCTGCTGCTGCCTTCTTAACTGCTTCAACAGTTGCATCTGCACCTGCATTGTCACAGATGATAGCTGCTGCCTTATCAGCGATCGCTGCATCGAATAACTCGCTCTGCTTTGTAGCATCATCATCATGCGAGCTTACCTTTACTTCATATCCAAGCTCCTTTGCCTTAGCTTCTGCTGTATCAGCCTCTGTCTTGAATGCCGGATTTGAATGGGATGGTGTGATAACGTAGATTACGTTTGATCCGCCTCCCTTTAATACTGCTCTTTCTGAACTTGCTTCTGATGACTTCTGTGTATTGTCTGTTGTGTCATTCTTCTTGTCTCCACATCCTACAAGTGATGCTGCTCCTAATACTGCGCACATTGAAAATGCAATTACCTTCTTAAATTTTCTCATATTGTTTTTCCTCCTAATACAATTAACCTTTTAGTACACTCTGTACTGCTTTTTTCCATCCTGTAAGTTTTCTCTGCCTGATGTCTTCCTCCATCTTCGGCTGATACTGACTGCGTTTCATTCTCTGAAATACCGTTTCATCCCATACCTTCATGGTAAGTCCTGCCATATATGCAGCTCCTATACCTGAGAGTTCCTCTGCTTCAGGGATCAGTACGGCAGCTTCCAGAATATCACTCTGAAACTGCATCAGATAGCTGTTCTTTGTCGGTCCGCCATCTACACGAAGCTCTGAAATCTTTACCCTGGAATCTTCTTCCATCGCTTTTACAATGTCTGATATCTGATAAGCGATACATTCCACTGCGGCACGGACAATCTCGTTTCTCGTTGTCGTTCTGTCCATTCCTGTAAATGATGCTCTGGCACTGCTGTCCCAATACGGTGCTCCCAGTCCGGTAAATGCCGGAACCAGATAGAGGTTATCCGTCTTCGCTGCTCTCTCTGCCAGTTCTCCGGTCTCTCCCGGATTTGTTATCAGTTTCAGATCATCCTTAAGCCATGTTATAACGGCCCCTGTGTAATTCAGGTTTCCTTCTAACACATAGTCCACATGACCGTCTCTGCCCCACGCAAGACTTGTTACCACACCATGATCACTTAACACAGGCTTATCTCCTACGTTCATCATGATCGACGAACCGGTTCCGTATGTTGTCTTGATCATGCCCGGTTCCAGACATCCCTGTCCGAACAATGCTGCATGAGAATCACCCATCACGCCGTGAATCATAACCAGGTGATTAAAATATCCTTCAAAAGTGGTTGTTCCAAATTCTGCATTGGAATCCACTACTTCCGGCAAGTTTGTTACTTCAATACCAAACAGCTTACAGATGTCTTCATCCCATTGTAACTTAAAAATATTAAAAAGCTGTGTTCTTGAAGCATTGGAAAAATCTGTCTTATAAGATTTTCCTTCTGTCAGTTTATATACCAGCCAGGAATCGATCGTTCCGTGGCATACCATATGTTCCTTTGCTTTTTCTGCTGCCCCCTCTGTATTTTCAAGAAGCCATGCGATCTTGGCAGCCGGGAAATATGGTGAAAGTCTGAGTCCCGTTTTAGACCGGATCTCATCTGCTGCCTCTTTGATCTCTGTTCTCTCACAGATCTCAGAAGCTCTTGCACACTGCCAGACAATCGCATTTGCAAGTGCCTTGCCTGTCTTTCGATCCCAGATTACAGATGTCTCTCTCTGGTTACTGATTCCGATACCTGCAACTGCATCTTTGTCGATGCCTGCCTGATCGACCAGATTCTTTACAACCTGAACGGTATTTCTGTATATCTCTTCCGGATCATGGGATACCCAGCCCTTTTCATTTATGATCTGCTTATGCGGGAGATCGGATCTTTTTAATAAAGCTCCATTCTCATCAAACAGAAGTGCTTTGGTTCCCTGTGTGCTCTGATCTATGCTTATAATGTATCGATCTGCCATCTATAAAATCTCCATTGCCTTCTCTACAATGCCTTCTGCATTTAATTTATAGTAATCAAATACCTGTTTTGACTTTCCTGTAATAACCGGAGCATCCGGAAGTGCCATGTTAACAACCTTCTTTGGACAATTTGCTCCAACTACCTGGCTGACCATAGAACCAAGTCCGCCAAATGGTGCATGTTCTTCGATCGTGATAACTGCTTTGGACTTAGATGCTGCTTTGATGATCGCTTCTGAATCCAGAGGCTTTACACAGTACATATCAAGAACCGTTGTCTTAACACCCTTTTCCTCAAGGATCTTTGCTGCATCTACAGCAGGCTTAACCATCTCGCCGCAGGCAACGATCGTCAGATCTTCTCCGTCTCCAATCATGGTCGCCTTATCCATTTCAAATGGACAGTTATCTTCAGAGTAGATATCTTCTACTGCATTTCTTCCAACTCTTACATATGCAGGCTTGTTATCCTTTAACAGTGCTTCGATCAGTTTTGTTGTCTGGAATCTGTCACTTGGAAGATACACTCTCATATTTGGAATTGCTGACATTGCTGCAATATCCTGTGCGGAATGATGACTCATACCAAGCTCTCCGTAGCTGATACCACCGCTGATACCGATCAGTTTTACATTTGTGTTTGAGTAAGCTACATCAACCTTTGCCTGCTCATAGCTTCTTGTGGAAATGAAGCATGCCGGTGAAAATGCAAATGGCTTCTTGCCACACTTTGCAAGACCTGCGGATACGCTTACCAGATTCTGTTCTGCAATACCCATTTCAACAGTCTGTTCCGGATACTTCTCAAAAAAAGGAGTCATCGATGCGGAACCTCTTGAATCACTGCATAGTACAATGATATCTTTATCTGTTTCTGCTTCCTTTAATAATACATCGCATATTGCTTTTCTGTTTGGTACATTATTCATTTAAAGCAGCCTCCTTTCTTCTCTCAAGCTCTGCCATAATTGACTGATACTCTTCATCTGTTGGAACTTTGTGATGCCATGGAGCTTTGTTCTCCATTACATCACCGCCGCCAAAGCCCTTGATCGTATTTGCAATGATGCAGGTAGGCATTCCCTTTGTCTGTTTTGCCTGTTCAAATGCTGCATCCAACTCGTCCAGATCATTTCCATTTACCTGAATGACATTCCAGTTAAATGCTTTCACTCTTGCTTCCAGATTCTCATGGCTCATAACATCTTCGGTTGTACCTGAGATCTGAAGGTGGTTTCTGTCGATAACCGCACACAGGTTATCTAATTTGTAATGACCGCCTGCCATGAATGCTTCCCATACAGAACCTTCTGCCAGTTCTCCATCACCCATTACGGTGTATACTCTGGATGGACGCTTATCCATCTTTGCTGCTATCGCCATTCCGATACAAACCGGAAGTCCATGTCCGAGAGATCCTGAGTTCATCTCGATTCCCGGAAGCTTGTTGTTCGGATGTCCGATGAACATAGAACCAAATGTTGAAAATTCACGGATAACCTGTTCACGATCAATAAATCCTTTTTCTGCAAGTACTGCATAATAAGCTTCTACGGAATGTCCTTTACTCATTACAAAATAGTCTCTGTTTGGATCATCCATATTCTCGGTGCTGATATTCATCTGTCTCATATAGAGATCAACCAGAATGTCCATTACACTGAAATCTCCACCTATATGACCTGCTTTTGCATTTCGAATCATTTCAACTACATCCTTACGAAGTTCAAATGATTTTGCTTTCAACGCTTTTAAATCACTCATCTTGTCTCCTTTCCGGCTTAATTCTCGCCTCTAAGATATGCTTTAACCTCTTCTTCAATCGGATCATAAAGATCTGGCTTTATGCCGATGTATTTACATGCTTCATATAATACAGGAACTACATCCTTGTGGATTCCTACACAGTGATGGATGTATGGTCCCTCAACGATCTTTGCTTCCAGTCTCTTAATATTCTCAACTTCTACCCAAAGGTAAGTTCCCATTCCTTTTGGTCCGTCGATTCCTTTTGCATTTCCAAGTAAGAGTGAATACTCTCCATTATCTCCATCGAATCGAACCAGTGATACATCACCATGCTTTGCTTCTGCTGTGATACTTCCCGGATGGTTAAATGCAAGTGGGTAGGTAAGCTTTGCTTTTTCCTTTGCAATTGAGATCGGCCATGGTCCACAATGCTGAAGCAGCTCACCATTTGGATTGTCAGGATGACGGATCGTCCAGTCTGCGAAGAAGCTTCTTGTCTCTCCCATGCCTGCTGCCTCAACCATCAGTGAGGTGATCGCTCCGTGGATATCAGTCTCACATACAACCGGGATGCCTTCATCATTTAACAGTGCGTTTGCTGCACATGGCATAATTCCGATCTCACTCTGTAACTGATTCCAGCACTGGATCGCGATTGCCTTACATCCATATTTGTTTAACAGATTCTTCATTGCGATCTTTAACGCTGCTACATTCTCAAGCTCGTTGTCCTTGATGCAGATCTCCATGTTGTCTCTGCAATACTGAACAACATCCTTTACTCCTGCTTCATCCTCTGCCTTTACCTTCTTCATCTCATCGGTAAGCTCCGGCATTGGGATTGGTGTCAACTGAATGTTGAACTTCTCAAGCAATTCTCCTTCATTGCACATTGTGCTCCAGAACTCATATGGTCTGGTTGAGATCTGAAGGATTCTGATATTCTTAAATGTCTTTACTACATTACATACTGCAAGAAAATCACGGATACCTCTTTCAAATACCGGATCGTTCAGTCTGCAGTTTGTCGTATATGTAAATGGGATTTCAAATCTGCGGAGAACCTTTCCTGTTGCAAACAGTCCACACTGTGTATCACGAAGTCTTGTTCCGTCCGGCTCCGGTCTTTCATCTAACGGTCCCCATAACAGAACCGGTACATTTAAGTCCTTTGCAAGTCTGGCACATTCAAACTCTGTACCGAAGTTACAATGTGGAAGGAACAGTCCGTCGATCTTCTCTGCTTTGAACTTCTCTGCGATCTTAATTCTGTCCTCATCGTTATAAAGAAGACCTTCTGAATTAATATCAGTGATATCTACAAAATCAATTCCCAGCTCTGTAAGTCTCTCTGCTGTCAGTCCTCTGTACTTTACAGCATCCGGTGCTGAGAAAATACTTCTTCGTGTCGGTGCATAACCAATCTTAATCTTATCCATGTTATATCCTCCTTGTCCTTTTCTTATATTTCATTTTGTCGTTTTTTGTCTGTTCGTTTGTTATGAGCTGATTATATGCCTCCGAAAACTTAATTGATAGTACAAATTAAGTTTAATTAACTTAATTATTAGCTTAATTTATAACTTAATATTGATTTTAATTTCATTTCATGTATAATAAAAACATACCAAAAAGAACCGCGTATTTTTTGAATTTTCGCTTAAATCTTGTGCAGTTTTTATAATAAAGTCAGATTGTACTATTACTTTCTTCTGAATACGAGGCTTAACGACTCTAATACAGCTTTTGATAATTCAATTAATCGGGAACTTAATTCATATATGAAGGGAGTGTATTTCATGTCAATTACAGCTAAAGAACTTGCTAAAATACTTAATCTGTCCGAAGCCGCCGTATCTATGGCACTGAATGATAAGCCGGGCGTAAGCACAGAGACAAGAAAGCGCGTATTGGAAACTGCACACAACTATTCTTATGATTTTACAAAGATCAAGAAGCCATCGAAATCATCAGGAGTGATCTATCTTCTTATATATAGAAAGCATGGTGCTGTTATCTCAAACAACTCCTTCTTTGATGTTCTGATCGAGAGTATCAATGAGAATTGCAGTGCAAATGGTTACCGCCTGTATTCACACCATGTTTATGAATATGCTGCTGAAAGTGTTACCAACCAATTAAACCATATCATCAAATCTGAATGTGATGGTGTTCTTTTACTTGGTACAGAAATGTACAAAGAGGACTTCTTCCCATTTGTATATCTGACGCTTCCGATCGTAGTAGTCGATACTTATTTCAACAGCGTAAAGATGGACTGTGTCAATATTAATAATGTACAGGGCGCACAGCAGGCAACTCATTTCCTGATCCAACGCCGCCAGAAGATTCCGGGCTACCTGCACTCTTCTTACAGTATCCATAACTTTGAAGAACGTGCCGATGGATATTATCAGGCACTCCGTATGGCAGGCTTCGCTGCATCTAAGGCTATCGTACATCAGCTTCCACCTTATATGGACGGCGCACACGCAGAGATGCTTGCTATATTAGATAATAATGAACCGATTGCTGATTCTTATTTTGCCGATAATGATCTGATTGCCGCCGGAGCTATGAAAGCTTTTAAAGAACGCGGTTACCGTATTCCGGAAGATGTCGCCATCGTGGGATTTGATAATGTACCGATGTGTACTTATCTGGAACCAAATCTGACAACCATAAACGTTCCGGTTAAATATATGGGAAAAATGGCAGTAGAACGACTGATTTCTGTTATTAACAGCAAGCAGTACATGCCGATCAAAATCGAAGTTAACACTAATCTTATAAAGAGACGAAGTGTATAAGTCCTTCCCCCTCCTTTCCGGGCTGTGCACTTCGCCTCAGGCAGAACAAATAAACAAAGGCTATTCATGCAGTCTTATATATACAACAAAAATAGAAGATATCATACTTATTATTCCACAAGACGCTTTCGCTCTACCTTCGACGTAGCGGTACTAAGCTCCCGCTTTCGCGGATCGCTAAGAACCGACGCTCAGGCAGGCTTGTTTCATAATAATATGATATCTTCTATTTTTTATTTACTAATTATTTCCGCATGAATAGCCTTCTTCTAATTCAACAGTATAAAAGTGTTCTGCAGAATAAAGGTATATCTTTCTCGCCTGTATATGACATTTTCTAATCTTCTGATCTGTTTGATACATTCTTTCTTGTGATCTTTAACAGCGACAGGATCGTCTGGCCGACGACTTTTCGGCTGGTTTCGTCCATCTTCTTGATCAAGGTCAGGATTCTGCCGATATCCTTATACCAGTTATTTTGCAGATCATCCGTGGTCTTCGCATCACATTCATCCAACAGATCGAACAGGGCATTTACAAACTGTCTGCGCTGGTCATAATCCATATGGTCGATCCATTCTTTTAATGAAGCATTTAATACCCGGCATTCATCGGTGATTCCATCCTCATGAATGAGCGACGGCCCAAGCACCTCCCAGCTATAGACATCATGCTGCATGAAGCCCTCCTGCATACTGCGGATCACGACATATTCCTCTCTGTGTTCAAGTAACATTCCCACTACGGAATTCTGTG
Organism: Lachnospiraceae bacterium UBA6403; assembly: GCA_002437435.1. GTDB lineage: Bacteria > Bacillota > Clostridia > Lachnospirales > Lachnospiraceae > Coprococcus. The sequence continues at coordinate 11,755 of DJPV01000015.1, forward strand.
GTATGTATGTAATCATCCGTGAAAGCATCCGGTTATAACCGGCAAGTTCCAGCACATTGGGTTCAAATCCCGGCCCATCCATGCTGTATACCTTTAAGATACGATCCTGCAACGTATGTTCACAGGTTGCCGCCGCATAGATCGCAAGATTGCCACCTTTGGAATGTCCGCACAGCAGGAAGGTTCCTGATATCTGTTCTGCTGCCTGCCGCAGATACTCGACTGCTGTCTGCTGGGACGGAACCGGTGAAAGAAATGCCATATTACAGTCCTCCCGCCATCCGACAAAGGTCTTATCGGTTCCACGATATACCACACAGCTTACATCATCAAACAGTTTTACCGTAACTGCTGAAAACTGCTTCTGTATTTCTTCATCCAACTGACTCACATAACCACATAAGAGCAGATCACCAAATCTTCTGCTTGCACCCATTGCGGCAAGCAGGTTCAGATCATCCTCATAGATTACCTGTGTCCTGCGTTCTTCATCCCCTAAGAACTGCTCTGCCGCCTCTGCTACCGTGACCGTATGCCCAAAATCATCCGGCACGATTCCATCAAATGGTATATAGGAAAATCTCGAAAGTACAACTGCATCCACCTCATTAAAAGCCGATGCCTCAAATGGCAGATCTCCCCGCCATTCCAGATAGTCTAATATATTTGCCATATTCACACCCCCGGTTCATCTAAAAACCTTCTTTGCGTCTCTGTCCTCTGAGCTCTCTCCTTTTCTCTCCTGCCAGCCATTCTGCCCGTTCACTTTCATTCTCAAGTTCAAGTCCCGAGACCGGTCTTGGTCTGTCATTTTCATTGACAGCCACCAGAGTCAGATATGCCCGGTTGATCGATCGCCGGATTCCTCTGTGATCCTCAATATAGGTATCCACCCGTACCTCCATCGATGTGTGACCGACATAAGTGATACGTCCTACTAATACGATCAGATCCTTCAGATAAGCTCCACGCATGAATTTCAGGTTATCAACCGAAGCTGTGATCACATCACCATTGGAATGACGAATCCCAACAAGACCTGCAACTTCATCGATCCATGCCATTAACTGTCCGCCAAATAATCGTCCGGCACCATTTAAATGCTCCGGTCGTACCTGATAGACCTGCTCTACCATTGAATCACTGACTTTTTTCGTATTACGCTCCATATACACCGTTCCCTTTCTGTATATTTTCATCCTGTTTATCGTTTGAGTATTCATCCGTTACTATTCCTGTTCCGCTCATTTTACCATAACAGACGCAAATACACAATCAGCAGCCGGTCTGTCGGATGATACTATTTATTCTGCCTATCCTGCTATCTTCTTTCATCCGTTTTGTTTCGCAACTCGTTTTTCCTGTTACATTTGTCCATACATAAACAAAGCATAAAACATATAAATCCTGACATTGTTATAATAATTCCCGGTATAAACATAGGATATACGAAAGTAATTTCCGTATGTTTCTCATGAACAACTAAAAGATTCATCTGCTCGGAAATCTGCTGATCGGATGTAAATATATCCTGTGCTGCGATCGTTGTATTTAGTCCTGTCTCCTGATCAAAATCCGCGTCAACATCAATCGACAGTCCATCTTCTTTATAAGATATTGTGATTGGAACAAGTTCTCTGTCCGGGAGCTGTTCATTTGAAATTCCAAGCACATCATTTAAGATATCAACCAATGCAGCATCCTTCCGATTGACAGCTTCATACATCAGATTCAGTCCTAGGAAATATACATTTGGCAGATCATTCTTTGTCCCTAAAAACGTCAGCTTCTGATCGCCCATCTGAAAAGTTCCGATATCCGTATCCGTTCCGGTTATATAAGCTGTACTGAAATCACTATCCTCCACTGCAAAGTCTTCACTTCTGATTTCCATATTCTGATAAGAAAGTACCGGATAACGCTCATCAAAATGAATCTGCTGCGCAAATACGCCAAGGAAAATTTTCTGCTTGTTGTTTTTATTCGTCGGAACATGGGTACTGTCGATCACAACTCTTGTGCCTGCTGCCGCCACATCCG
>DJPV01000084.1 GCA_002437435.1 Lachnospiraceae bacterium UBA6403
AACGGAGAAATCGTAGTTATTCAACTAAGGCGGAGGAAACAGCGGTTATGAACGGAAATATATCAATAGAAAAAAACTGTTATATCAAACCGAAAAAAGCCTGGCGGTTGTTGAAGACGGCAGACGATGAGAACGTAACCGCATACATATATGGCGTCAGCGGAACCGGAAAAAGTGAGTTGATCACCCATTATCTGAGTAAGAGAAAATACAGCCTGCTTCAGGCAGGAACGATAACAGCAGAAGACCTTGAAGTTCCAGAAGGAACAGTCAGAAAGATTGTTGTGATCGATGATATGCATGAGCTTACCTGGGAAGAAGACGATGAGATTCGAAATGCAATTTTTCGTTTGATCATGAGGGAGGACGTCTGGGTGATACTGGCTGGCAGATGTCCGGTTTCACCGTGGCTTTCCTCGATCCGGTTTCGGGAAGGATTCTATATTATAGATGAAACTATGCTCATTATGGACATGCAGTCGATACGGAAATATGTAGAGCAGACACAGATGGTTCTGACCGAAGATCAGAAGAAACGGCTGGCCAGGGAAACAGGCGGTATGCCATTTGCATTGTGTGTAGCAATGACCATGTACTACGAACTCGGATACGAAAAAGGACTGAACGATCAGGAATATGATGAATATTCAAGAAAAGTAACAGAGCAGATGTGGAATTATCTGGAATTCCATGTATATGATAACTGGGATATCCAGATGCAGGAATTCCTGATGAAGATATCAATCGTGAACACATTTACCATACGGCTTGCGGAGATGATCACTGGAGCAAATGATGCAGAGAATCTGATCGAGCATGCCAGATGGATGGGAAACTTCCTGAATGAACATGTAGAGGCAGATGGGGAAAAGATATATGAGCTTCGAGACCATATGCGGTTATCTATGCAGCGCAGAATGCACAGGAAATACACAAAGGAACAGATAAAAAGTGTATATGAAAATGCAGGCTTGTTCTATCAGTTAGCAGACAAGCCTTTACGGGCACTTGAGATGTATGAGAAAGCAGGTTCGACAGAACGAATGGTATCCATTCTGATTGATAATGCGAGAAAGTCACCAAACAGTGCATATTTTTATGAATTGAAAAAATATTATCTTGTGCTGCCGGAGAAAAGCGTGAAGAAAAGCCCGGAACTTATGTGCGGTATGAGTATGCTGCAATCGCTGTTGCTGAACCCGGAGGAGAGCGAACGATGGTATTCAGAGTTACAGGCTTTTGCAGACAACCATCAGGGCAGTATTCGAAAAGTAGCGAAGAACAATCTGTTGTATCTGGAGATCGGACTGCCACACAGAGGATCCGTAGATATGATAAATATTATGAAGCATGCATATCGACTTGTATTTGACAGACAGGCGACATTGGGTGAATTTTCGGTTACTTCCAATCAGCCATCTATGATGAATGGCGGAAAAGATTTCTGTGAATGGAGCAGGAAAGATCGCGAGTTGGCAGACAGGATTGGAAAAATGGTAGAATTTATCCTTGGCAAATATGGAAAGGGTCTGGTCAATCTGGCACTTGCCGAGAGCTTTTTTGAAAAGGGTGAGGATAATTATGAGGTGGCTGTCCTTGCAAATAAGGGACGTATGCAGGCGGAAGCCGGGGGCAAGATCGAACAATGTTTTGTGGCTGATGGTATTCTTGCATGGCTTCATATTATAAATGGAAAAGTTCAGGAGGCGGAGGAACTACTTCGAAGCTTTTATGAGAAAGCGGAAAAAGAAGGGGCGGTAAAGCTGTTACCGAATATACAGACATTTCTGGTTCGATGTGCTTTATATAAAGGCGAATGGATAGAAATAAATCGATGGATGGATCAGACAGTAGATGAAAATGTGGAATTTTCGATTTATGACAGATTCATTTATCTTACAAAAGTTCGTATCTATATTCAGCGAGGCAAATATGAACAGGCATACAATTTATTGGTGAAGCTTCAATATTATGCAGAAGTCATGAAGCGTACTTATATTCAGATCGAATGCAGATTCCTGATGGCGATCACGCTGTATCGCATGGGAAATGAAGCATGGCGTGAAGAATTGCAAGCAGGGTTAAAAGTAGCAGCCGATTATCATTTTGTAAGAGTGATCTCCAGAGAGGGCGCAGCTGTCTATCCGTTGCTTCAGGCATTACCATTTGCACCGGAAGAAGTGGAAGATGATCCGGAACTTATAAAAAAGAATCGTCAGTATTACAAACAGGTGATGAAAGAGACAGAAAATGTTGCAAGAACATATCCGGGATATCTGAAGGCTGGAAAAGCAGAAGTTCGGATAAGTGAGACGGGCATTCGCATCATAAGGCTTCTGGCAGAGGGATTCTCCCGAATCCAGATCGCTGAGCAGCTCAATATGACGGAGGCAAATGTAAAATATCATATGGCACAGGCATATAAGAAGCTGGGAGTAAAAGACAAAGCCGGTGCAGTTATGGAAGCGAAGAACAGAAATCTGATCTGAACCTGAATGCCATTTTTGTGGAATAAAACTTGAAAGTGGTAAAGAAATGGTAAAATAATGCAGAAAACAAGGCATTTTTGCAAGATGTGTTGCAAATTCTGCGTTATTTATATAAACTAGACTGTGTATTGGTTTGGGAAAAATACAAAAGGGTTAAGGAGGAAAACAGCATGGATGAGAAAGAAGTATACGGGAAGGAAGTTCGAAAACTTCGTGACAGTATGGGTATGAATCGTAAAAAATTCTGCGATTACTACGGAATTCCATATCGTACCGTGCAGGATTGGGAGGCAGGAAAGAGAAAAATGCCAGCCTATGTGCTTCGGATGATGAAGTACGTTGCTGAGAAGGAACAAATGATAAAGATTTCATAATGTTCTATTTAAATGAATGATCTGTATGCAGGGGTAGTCAGAAAATGACAGACTTGTGTGCAGATCATTTTTTGTTTTTTAAGAAGTTAATTGCTTTGCAGATCTTGCTCGGGAGTGAAAAAACGCAGATAACACCTGCCTCTTGTGGTGACATAGCATTGAATTCTGCCGGGTGTATATATATAATGATGTGGAAAAACGCCTTATGATAGACAAACAGACTGTCATATATGCCGGATTTGGAAATGAACGAGGAGATAAACAGATTTTTATGAGATTGAAAGAATATATACAGACGAGGCGAATCGTTGCAGATGGAGCATTTGGTACTTATTACATGTCATTATATGGAGATGGAAGTAAACCGGAAAAAGGACTTGCGGTTTCAAATCTCCCGGAGCATGCGAATAAAGAAGCACCGGAGCGTGTCGTTGACATCCACACCGAATATATAGAAGCGGGAGCGCGGTTTATCCGCACGAATACATTTGCGTCAAATACAAAGAGTCTTTCAGATGATATAGCAACGGTAAAAGAGAATATCCGGGCGGCAGTTATATGCGCGAAGACAGCGGCAGAAAAGGCGGAGCGCGAGATTTATATTGTAGGAGATATCGGTCCCATCCCTGTCGAGGGAGTACCACATTCCGATAATCTGACGCAGGAATATATCTCGATCGGGAAGACATTCATCGAGCAGGGAATAGATATCCTTTTATTTGAGACATTTCCGGAATTAGAGACGATCCTCCCTGCGATTACATATCTGAAAGAGACATATGACTGTACGATTCTGGTGCATTTCAGTGTTAATCAGTTCGGATACAGCAACACAGGTCTGTCTGCAAAACGACTGATCACGGATGCAAAGGCGTGCAGATATATAGATGGTACCGGTCTAAACTGTGGTGTCGGACCGGGACATATGAAGAAATTAATCCAGAAGATATCCGCAGATACTGATACATTCCTTTCGGTATTCCCGAACTCCGGTTATCCGAAATACCTGAATAACCGTCTGACTTTCACTGATAATGCAGAATATTTTGCCGAGAAAATGACAGAGATCGCAGGGTCAGGCATCTGTATCTTCGGTGGATGCTGTGGAACAACACCGGATTATATTCGGAAGATAGCAGCAGGAATATCACCGGATTATCCGGTTGACAGTAGGAAAATGATAGTCGAAGAGGCTGCAGCTTCTGAGAAACCGGCATATGGTTTCATGGAACGCCGGATGGAAGATCCATCCCATAAGCTGATCGCAGTAGAGCTGGTTCCGCCGCTAAATGCAGACGATGAGAAGCTGCTCGATGCAGCATATATATTAAAAAATGCGCAAGTCGATGTCGTGACATTTCCGGATTCTCCATCAGGAAGAACCAGAGCCGATTCAGTATTGATGGCAGAGAAGATAAGGCTTGAGACAGGGTTATGCGTTATGCCGCATATTTGCTGTAGAGATAAGAATGCTATCGCGATCCGTTCCACGATACTTGGAGCAAGCTTGAACCATATCAAGAACTTCCTTTTACTGACAGGTGATCCGGTTCCGGTATTATTCCGTCAGACCACAAAGAGCGTGTTCAATTTTGACTCTGTGGGAATGATGAAGATCGTTCAGGAAATGAACAGTGATACATTTACCGGGTACCCGGTTACATATGGCGGTGCGATTAACCATAACCGGATGAATACAAAGGCAGAGACAGAGCGAATCAGAAGAAAGATGACGGCAGGGGCGACATTTTTCATGACCCAGCCGATCTTCTCTGCAGAGCAGGCGGAGATTATAAGGCAGATGAAGAAAGAAACCGGAGCTACAATCCTTGTCGGGCTGATGCCGCTTGTCAGCAGGAAAAATGCAATATTCATGAAGAATGAAATGACAGGTATCGAGATACCGGATTCAGTTATAGATCGTTACAGAGAAGACATGAGCAGGGAAGAAGGAGAAAATTGTGGTATTCAGCTTGCCGGAGAATTCATGGAAATGACTGATGATTTTGCAGATGGATATTATTTTTCATTCCCATTTAACCGCGTCCATATGTTGAAGAAGATTCTTTGCAAAATTTAATAAATATAACCCTGCTATTTTGTTGACTTTCTTATGATAATGGCGTATGATGTGATGAACTGGAACGTTTATGCCCTGGGGGTAGTCTGTTTGTTTTTAGGCTGAGATTATATATCAGGTGCAGATCGTTAAACCAGATTATATATAAGTAATTAAGAACAAGAATGTTAAACAAAGAAAAGAGAACTAAGAACAACAAACAAATGGAGGTAAAGAGAATGGGAAGGAAAAGCAAAAAAATAATTGTAATTTTGTTATCTATGCTGATGGTCTTCTCAGTTTGTTCACCAATTACAGGGGGAGCAGGTCTTGGAAGTACCAGTGCAAGGGCTGGAGCAGAAGCTCGGACAGCGACAGCATCGGATGCCGAAAAAGGAATATCGCTTTTGGCAAATCCAGATGGACTGACGCTTAGTGATTTCTTGATTATAATCAATGGTAATCCGGTAAAAGATGATTCTAATGTTAAGAATGGTGATGAGGTTCAGATTGAATTTGACTGGGCAATCGCAAATAATTCACATGTAAAAGAATTTGAAGTTGATCTGAAAGCACAGGGGATCACAGTAAATAACTATCCTAAAACAAAATTGTGTGATGAAAGTGGGCGAGAGGTTGGTTCATGGCGCATACAGGATGGAAAGTTCTATATTGTGTTGGATGATGGATATACTTCTGAAAGTAATATCAGCGGTGGTGGAAATATCAAAGGAAAGGTTGATTTTGATGCCGATACTGTTGACTCAGATAATAAGGGAGAAATTAAAATTGGTGATGCCAGCTTTACAGTTAATGTTGATCTGAATGAGGCAGAAAGCTATCTAAATTCCAGCAAGACAAAGGGAGATGTAACTTGGAATGCAGATGGCTCGCTTACTCAGTCTTATGAAGTAACGGTTACAGCAAAGAATGGTAAGGTTATACTTGGGGAAGCAACGGAGGAGATGGGATCTGCACTTGAGAACATGTCTAATATACAGATAAATGGAACTTCCTATGCAAGCTGGGCAGATGCACAGGATGCATTATCAGGTATGGTTCTTGATGGCAAGGATGAATCGAAAAAGACTGTTAAGATCACATATGATGTTACAGTTAGTGCTTCAAACGTAAAAGATGCTTTCAAGGAAAGCGAGATAGAAAGTTTTAACAATAAGTTCTCTATCAAATATAAAACAAACAAGGATAATGATAAGGATACCAGCAGCTCCACATCAGGCTTAAATATCAGGAAACCATCTTTATCAAAAAAAGGAACATGGAATAAGGATGTTTCCGGTAATAAAAATTCGATTACATGGACAATCCAGATCACATTGGGTGATCTGATAAAGAATCCAAACTTTGATATTAAGAAAGTAGCAATTAAGGATATACTGGGAAATTATCTTACAGCAGCAGGACTTCCGGAAGGGGTTGATCTGTCAGATCTGAAGCTGAATGATTTCTCAGAAAGCAATGGTACATATACATTTACATACACAACAGATGTAGCAGATGATGCACTGAATTCTACTCTTCCAACCGTACTTACCAATGATGTGGATGTAGATTTTGATGGAGTAAAATATGACAAGTCTGATTCTCTCCAGACAGATGGTAAGGGAATTCTGGATAAGGAATTTGTAAAAGCAAATGCAGATGGAACATTAACCTGGAAAATATCGATCAGTGTACCGGCTTCTGATACAATTACAGAAGTTTCATTAAATGAATCTGACAAGTCAAACGGTTGCTGGCAGTCGTTTGTATCGAATGTAGAAGTTGATGGCACAACGGTGATCAGTAATGGTTCATTGGTATCAGGTAATGGAAAGGTAGCATCTGTTACAAAGGCAGATCGGTGGGGTATTCAGTTCCGGTTCGATGATGCTTATATTGCATCTAAGAAGGGACAGGTTGTTGAAGTTACGATTATTACCAAGCCGGAAAACCTTGCAGATGGAGCAAACTTTATTAACTATGCTAATCTGACTTATAAAGATGTAAATGATAATAAATTTTCTGCAGATGCAGAGGCAAACTATAAATATACGAACAGTCTGGATAAGACAGGAACAGTCAGCACAACAAAGCTGAATACGATTGATTATACATTATCTGTAAATCTGTCTGAGATTTCAGATGATCTGAAGGTTGGTGATGTGATCACAATTACAGATACATTGCCGGATACAATGGAATTTAATAATGATGCCAAGCTACAGTTAAAAAAATGGCAGAATCAGTGGTATTCACAGATAGATGGCGATGCAACAGCTATTACCGGCAGCATCAGTGGACATACGATTACATACTCGATACCTGTTACCCAGCAGATATTAGATGGTATTGCAGATGTAGCAGTATCTACATCCTTTACCAAGTATGTAGCCGATATTACATATTCTGCATCTGTAGCAGACGATGCACTGGCAGATTATGTTAAGAACGGAACAACGATCAGTGTTACGAACAATGCAGAAGTTTCCTATAAGGGTGAGTCAAAGGGAAACAGTTCTGCTACAAACGCATTAACACCCGAAAAGACAGTTGAAAAGAATGGTACTTATCTGGTTGAAGAAAAACAGGCTGAATATAATGTATTCATTAATATGAATCAGGCAAAATTATCAGATGGAAAGACAATCTATGCGGAAGATGTATTTGGAAGTGCATTGATTTTCTTAAAGGACACATTAAAGGTATATGAATACACCGGAACTGGAATTCCTAAAAATACTTCAATGGAATGGACAGAACTCTCATCGGCAGATTATTCATTTGCTTATGATGCTTCAACTAGAAAGTTAAAGTTAGTATTGCCGGATGGCAAAGCATTGAAGCTAGTGTATAGGGCAGATATTAATCAGAAAATAGGCGGTACCCTTGATGCCGGCAATTCAACAAACAGTTTCTCTTTGAAGGGATACACAGGATCCAATAGCAGTGATGATACAAATTTTGGTACGACAGTACAGAAACCAACTGTATGGTCAAACTCAGAAGTAACATCTGTTACGGTATACAAATTCTGGACAGACAATAATCAGATGGTTGCATTGAACGGATCTAAGTTTGCTTTATATGAGGTTACATATTCCGGTGGTCAACTGGTATTAGGCTCCAGCCCGATTTCCGGAAAGGAAGACATATCACTTGGAACAGACGGAAGTGTTCTGATCGATAAGCTTGCATATGATAAAATTTATGCGTTGGTAGAGACAAAAGCAGATGACAGATTTTCGGTAAATGCAGAACCATATTATTTCATTATCTGTAATGCGGCAAGTACAGTTACTGTTCCGGCAGGTGTTGATAAATATTTCAATACAGGAATTGTATACTATGAAAATGAACCAGGTAGTTTTACAGTTAATAAAACAATTGATGGGGTCACAGATTCTCTTGGAAATTATGGAGCATTTACATTTGATTTGCAGGAGATTGAAGCACCGACAACATCGGATGGAAAGGTTGTATGCACACCAAAGACAGGTGGCGTTAATAAACAGGCAGATTCCAGTACAATTACAGGTACAGCAAGTTTTGATGCAATTGAATATACAACACAAGATATAGGAAAGACATTCTATTATAAAGTGTCTGAACAGAATGGCACAGAAACAGGAATGACCTATGATTCCTCCTTCTATATTATAACGGTTGAAGTTGCAGCAGATGCGGATGCAGGAGTATATGTAAAGAGCAGAACTGTTCAGAAATATAAATCGGATGGAACATCGGTTGCAGGTTCTTATTCTGCAGATGCTTTAGGATTTGATAATTCTACAGCATCAAAGAAGGGCGATCTGAAGCTTGAAAAGGTAGTAAGCGGTGATTATACACCGGCGGCAGGAACAAAATATAAGGTTTCTGTAAAGAATAAGACAACAAATAAGTACTATGACAAAGACGGAAAAGAAAGTGCTTCTCTGGTATATATTGAAGTACCAGCAAATGGAAGCGTAACGATCAAAGATCTTCCGGTTGGAGATTATGTAGTAGCCGAAGATGAAGATGACGCTGCAAAAACAGGTTATGTATTAACAGTAACAGGAATCGGAGATGTTACAGTGGACGCTGATACAGCAACCGCAACCGTAACCAA
>DJPV01000074.1 GCA_002437435.1 Lachnospiraceae bacterium UBA6403
TTATAAGTTATCGTCTTCTCATGAACCTTACCCATAACTGTCTTTGAATAACCAACGATGGCAAATGCTACCGGCATAACCCATACAGCCGCCAGTGCCATTCTCCAGTCGAAGAAGAAAAGACCGATCACGATCAATGTTGTAGATACAAATGCACCTACAAGCTCAGGAATCCAGTGTGAGCTTGCAGTCTCGATCAATGCACAGTCGGACATGATTGTATTTGTCAGATCTGCAAGATCCTTCTTGCCAAAGAAAGAAAGTGGAAGCTTTCTCAGCTTTTCTGCAAGTGTTCTACGACGGACACCACTCTCTACATAGGTTGAATAGAAAGTCGAATTATACTGAAAACTTGTTGATATAACAATTAACAATAAAGTTACAATGATTCCAATAATAAAGAATGACAGTTTATCCTTTGGAACACGATTCTCCAACAGATATGAAGCTAATTGATACAGCAGTCCTACCGGGAGCATCAGCACCAGATTGGAGATCGTAACTGCTACAAAGGCACGAACCATAGCATTTGCACCCTTTTCAGACAGGGCATATTTGTGCTTTAATTTTTCTATCATGCTGTTTCACCCTTCCTTCCTACCTGCCAGTTGACAGATTTGTTATATTCCTTCCACATATGAGTATAGATTTCATTCTTTGCAGACAGCTCCTCATGTGTTCCACTCTCTGCGATCTTACCATCCTTCAGCACATAGATGCAGTCCGCATCCGTTACAGTTGACAGACGATGTGCGATCATGATAACGGTCTTATCCTTTGCCAGATTTTCAAATGCTTTCTGAACCAGACGTTCATTATCAGGATCAGCAAATGCAGTAGCTTCATCCAGAATCAGGATCGGGGCATTTTTAAGAAATGCTCTTGCAATGGATAACCGCTGTGCCTCACCACCGGATACATAGATTCCCTTAGAGCCGATCATTGTATGTACTCCCTCCGGGAACTTCTCGATAATATCCATACACTGAGCAGCGGAAAGTGCCTGCATAACTTCTTCGTCCGTCGCATCCGGTCTGCCCATTCTTATATTTTCCAGTATGCTGGTCTTTAACAGCTTGCTGTCCTGAAATACATATGATACTTCTTCCATCAGCTTCTTTGTGTCGATATTTTTAACATCCGCACCACCGATCTTTATGCTGCCATCCTTTACATCCCAGAATCTTGCAACCAGAGATGCCAGTGTTGTCTTACCACCACCGGATGGACCTACGAGTGCGATATGTGCTCCGGCAGGAATCTTCATAGATACATCATCTATTGCATTTCCCTTTGCTTCATCATAGGCAAATGCAACATGCTCCATCGTGATTGATGCATCCTTTGGTGTCTCCTGCTTTCCTGTAGTTACCAGAGGTTTTGCATCCAGAATATCATCCATTCTCTGTAATGCATCCTCCACCAGCATCTGGGATTCGCCTGCATAGGCAATCTTCATAAGCGTAGTTGTCAGAACCGAAGTGATCAGAATGTAAAAGATCAGGTTTAATACAAATGCATCACTTACATGATTTCCACCCAGAATGTAAGCAACAATGATGAGTGCCGCAAAAATTCCATTTGCTGACATCGTAAACAGAACCATCGGCTTCATCATCCCCTTGGTATAATCAAGCGTCCATTTCTCATAATCATCAATCGCTGCCTTGAACTTCTTGAATGAGAACACCGTCTGTCCAAAGGTCTTAACAACCGGAATACCTCTTACATACTCAACTGCCTCAGAAGACATAGTTTCAAGTGCATTCTGATACTGCTTCATATCCTCTGCCATCTTTGGCCCCATCATCAATGTTCCCATCATGATAAATGCTAATGCAGCAGGAATCAGACTGGCAAGGCCTAATCTCCAGTCAAATGCGAACATTACTACTAACAATCCAACCGGTGTTGCAACGGAAACTGCTTTGTCCGGAAGGTTATGTGCGAGAAAAGTCTCTGTAGCTGCACTGGAATCATTTACAACCTTACGGAACTTTCCGGTTCCCTCTTTCTCAACATATCCAAGCGGCAGCTTCATAAGGTGTTCCATCATGGCTGTTCTCATATTGGCCTGTACACGGAATGCTGCTTTATGAGAACACATCAATGCCGCAATATACACAACCATTGCAAGCAGGGCAAATCCAACGGCCTGCCAGCCATAGGTTTTGATATGTGTTGCCTCTGCAAAATTCGGTCGAACCTCAAGAATCTCTTTCATGATACGCCATACATCATAAAATGGTATCAGTGCGATCCATGCAGAAAGAACCGCGAGAACACAGGACGCATAAGTAAAATACTTATGCCCACCTGCAATGTCCATAAGTCTGGACAATACACTTTGTTTCTTTTCTTTCATAGTTAACCTCCTGTTACTAAAGTTAGTGTTTGCTAACCTATATTTATTTTTATAGGACTGCTGCATGTTGTATTTCATGCAACAGTCCTTATTATCAGAACTGCATTCCGATCACTGCCTGCCAGCCCGCATAGTTAAATGCTCTGACATTTGCCATAAATGTCTTTGCTTCTTCATAACTCTTATCATGTGTGATCAGTTCATACACACATTGCCATCCGTTCCTGCAATGTACATGGATAAAAAAATCATCTACCGGATGCACGCCATCCGAAAACTGCTTCGCAAACTGTTTATAATAATATTCTTCCTTTGCCGCAAGCTGGTCAAAATATGTCTCATATTCTGTCCCCGCCGAACAGCAGAAGATCAGTTTGAATTCTTCCAGATGTCCGTAAATATATTCCAGTACAAGATCCGTTCCTTCATCCCCGGCATCCTCTGCCCGGCTGATATCTGCCGCTTCTCCTGCTTTCTTTATGCTGTCAGAATAAATCGCCATCAACTCATCTGCGGCTTCCTTTACGATCGCCGTAAATAAGCCACTCTTGTCGCCAAATCTTGTATAGATTGAATTCGTGCTGACTCCGCTGTCTGCCGATATTCTCCGCAGGCTGGCATCATGGAATCCATATTGTAAGAATTCCTTTCTGGCACTATCCAATAAATTTTCTGTTACACCTTCTGATTCTTTTCTCATAAACCACACCTTAATCATTTTGTTTCATATATTGTCATTTAACAGGCAATATAAAATAACAGCGTTATTATAACGCTGTTATTTTATAAAAGTCAAGCTTATTTATACAACTTGTTCTACATTATTTTTCAAATAAGAGAGCTACTACTACTATACCTGTTACCTGTACCAGATTAATGCTTTCGAATCGTATAGAGACATCCCATTCCTGATACTGCAAGCAGAATATAAAGCACAGCCGGATTCATATCATCTCCTGTCTTTGGCGATGCTGTCTTATCATCTTTTTTCACTTCTGTTGTATCACCATCACCACTCTGTGTCGTACTGTCTGTTTCATCCTCTGTGCTGTCTTTTGTTGTGGATTCAGATGTATCTCCGGTCGTCTCTGTTGTAGGTTCTGTCACTTCTTCCGTCGTCTTTCCTGATGCATCCTCAGTTGTATTTCCCGACTGGTCTTCTGTTGCCGTCTCAACCTTCTTATATGCGATTGCATAATTTGAAAATCCATCTGTCTGGAACATCACCATCTGAGTTGCAGCATCAAAGGAAGCAGGAATAATCTCATAGGTTCCATCCTTTTTCTCATG
>DJPV01000072.1 GCA_002437435.1 Lachnospiraceae bacterium UBA6403
TTCATAGATCACTTGACACTATCGTATGTTTTCCTATACCTTCAAACATGCATATTTACATTTCTACTTATGTAATGCTGCCCTCCTTTGTTTTGTATTTACATACATATGAAAAAGCGGTATATTTATCTCATGTACTTTTTCATAAGTATATATAGCTGTGAGGCTCTGGTTCTCTTCGCAAAATTGTGCCAGAGTCTCCCTTTTTGTAAAGCACATGAACTATTATCAGTCAGTGTCCTTACATCTATATCCATTGACCATCTTTATATAATGATCAAAGTATATCAATTTCATTTTTCTATTTACTTATTGGATTTGTAATCTTTCTTACAGAAAGATTATGTGTACTGTTTATTGTCTTAATTGTTGCCTTCACATAACAATACGGATTTGACGGTGGATTACTGCTTGTATAAACAAAAGTTCTCGTATTTTTCCCTGTCTTGCCGGAATGTGTCACTGTATTATTATGCCAAGTTGATGTTCCTTCTGCCTGCGTACTTAATACACTTGATTTCAATGTCACATTTGATGATATAGACATTACTACCTGATATTGTGGTTGTTTCTTAGAATTTTTGCCTAAATAATAATATGCAAAACTGCATGTAATCTTATCGTCCGCAATTGATTGGGTCATTATTTTAATTTCTTCTTGATTTTCCGATTCATAAACTACTGTCCCATCATATTTTATATGTACAACTTCCTGTCCTATCAGTTTCATTGGTCTTTCTATTTCATCTTCTACCGTTATTTGCTCCGTTGTTTCCGCATGAGCAGATATTGGAAGCCCCAAAATTAACATACATGCTAATGCCATACTTACTATCTTTCGCACTACTTTCTTCATTTTCTTACATCTCCTTTTTATTTCTTTTCTGCTTAATAAAATGCCAGATAACATTTCCTACACATACAATAAAGCACATTGATTCGAATACTATCTTTATTATTGCTGTCTTTATGTTAAGGTCATATTCCGTATATACTAATGTTCCCGGTCCCGGACTAATAAATATATAATTGTATCCCCTATACAGTATCCGACATTCCGTAAACAACAGATATCCCACTACAATTCCAATCAATATCCAGATCACAGCAAGCACCCATTCCTTTGTTCGCTTTCGCATTCCGAGATCTTCATATTCCTGAATAATGTCTGAGACTTCTCCCAGTTCTGTGATTGCTTCTTCTATGTTTTCTCCTTCTGCCAGTTTGTCATCCAACGACTGTCCCAGATCCTTTACCATCTGAATCCGTTCCTTTAGTGGTGCATGCAGATGTATGAATATCTTCATAAGATATTTCTTCTTTTGCATTTCTTTTGTTCCCCTTTTTATTTATAGCTTATTATCTTTTTTCCTTGCTTTTCTTCGTCTTTTAAAATGATAGATTACGTTTCCCAGACAGATACAAAATCCTATGCTTTCCACGATCACTTTGCCCCACGTTCCTCCTGCCTTTGGTCTAAAATCAATCCACTCATATCCTGTTGGTGCTATATACTGATTGATCTCATGATATCCGGTATATAATGTATATCCGTCAATCACCAGCAGAACACCAAGACAGATTCCAACCAAGATCCAGAGCATCATCCATACATACTCCTTTGTCTGCTGCCGCATACCGATATCGTTATACTCTTCTGTCAGTGCGGAAGCTTCACCAAGCTCCTCAATCACCTCATCGATCGTCATGCCCGTATCCAATTTATCATCTATAGATCGTCTTATCTCTTTTACAAACTGCATCCGCTGTCCAAATGGTGCATGCAGCAAAATAAATATTTTAATCAGATATATGTTTTTTTTCAAAGCCTCGTACCATTCCTTCTATCTGCCTCCAGCAACTCCACTGTTCTTCCAATAGAAGCTTCCCTTCTTCTGTAATCTTATAGAATTTCTTTGGTTTTCCATTCTCGGATGCCATCACCCATTCACTGACGATCGCACCATCTTCTTCTAATCTGTGCAGGATCGGATACAGTGTTCCTTCTTTGATATCCATTCCGGCAACACATCGTGCATTAAAACGATTGACAATGTTATAACCATAATCCTTTTCATCTGCTATGATCTGCAGGATAAGCATGGGAAGTATGCCTTTTTTAAACTGATTTATACTTTGATTTGCCATAATTTCTCTTCCTATTATTTTATACCTAGTAATGCCAAGTATATGGCATACACATGTATTTGTCAATTTATTTTACACGCTTGATGTATTCAGAGTACCTCTACTATAACAGATTGTTCCTGAAAAAACTGCAAAATGAACCGAGTGGTCAAAAACAGGGAGTGAACGGTAAATTTCTTACTGTCCACTCCCTGTTTCTGACCACCCGGCCTTATACAGTATCCTGTTTCTGTTTGATATTCTGTATCACGATCTGCTCCTGATCGTAAATATGCTGATGCATTACTGCTTTTGCTTTCTCTACATCTCCGAGCAATATCGCCTCCGTGATCTCATCGTGCTCACGGAGCAGCTTGCCATGGTATCCGGTGTCCCGCACATATTCCACACGATACCGGTACACCTGCTCTCCGAAGTTCTTGGTAAGACTCACAAGTCTTGGATTGTTGCTTAATTCACAGATCGTTTCATGAAAGGCAACATCTGTATCTACGATATCCGGCACACGACCGGAACGGACTGCCTCACGGAAATTCTCACAGGCTTCTTTTAATCTGAGTCTGCCTTCTTCATCAATCCGTTTGCAGGCAAGTTCGACTGCCAGTTCTTCCAGACTCAGGCGGATCTCCAACGCATCCCGGAGATCTTTCTCCGTGATACGGGCAACCTCTGCACCTTTCCTTGGAACCATCACGACTAATCCCTCTAATTCCAGCATCCGGATTGCTTCACGCACCGGAGTCCGGCTGACACCCAGACGTTTTGCAAGCGCCACTTCTAATAACCGTTCGCCCGGTTCAAATTCTCCATGTACGATGGCATCCCGCAACGCTTCAAATACAACCTCCCGAAGCGGAAGATACTCATCCATATTTAACTTCAACTCCATAAGTTACCCCATTTCTCTCTATTTCTTCTACAGGACAACTCCCTCTGTCCTGCCTGATCTTACACATTATATGGCTGTGTGACAAATACCTGCTTTGCCAGCTTCCGGCTGCGGATCGCATCTGCCGCTTTCTCCGCTTTTTCCTTCTCTGAAAATATACCAAATACAGTCGGGCCGCTTCCACTCATAAGTGCATTCATTGCACCACATTCTTTCATGCAGGCTTTGATCTCTGCAATAACCGGATATCGGGCTTCTGTTACAGTCTCTAACACATTTTCCATACGTTCCGTGATACCCTGCAGGCTATGTTCTTCCAGTGCCATCACCATGCCGTCTATATCTGGATGTGCTTTTAATTCATTTGCATGCAGGTTCTCATATACCAGCTTGGTCGATACTGCAATCGGCGGCTTTGCAAGCAGGATATAGCAGTCCGGCATCCATGCAAGTGCTGTCAGCTTCTCGCCGATTCCCTCTGATAATGCAGTTCCCTTCATGATACAGTACGGAACATCCGCGCCAAGCTTTACTCCATATTCCATCAGCTTATGCTTCGGAATCTGAAGATCAAAGATCTTATTCATTCCGATCAGTGCGGCTGCTGCATCAGCGCTTCCTCCTGCCATACCGGCTGCAACCGGAAGCTCCTTCTGAAGAAATACCCGGATTCCTCGCATGATCTGATATTCCTGTTTCAACATCCGGCATGCTTTATATACCAGATTATCTTCGTTTACCGGAAGCTCATCCGCATTTGTGCTGAGAACGATCACATCCTCGTCCACTGTCTCAAATGTCAGTGTATCATGTAATTTTACCGTCTGCATGATCATCTTTACTTCATGATAACCGTCCGGTCTTCTTCTGAGCACATCCAGCCCCAGATTTACTTTACCATATGCCTGTAATTCTATCTTCATGTTTCTTATTTCTTCCTCACTGAATATCCGAATTTTCCCAGTTTCTTTCCAAGTTTAAAGTATTCTCCATGGGAATATGCCACCAGTCCAAGCTGATTAAGCTCGAATTTGCCATTTTCATTCATGTATGCTTCATCCACCTGTACTCCAGTCACCTCTGCCAGAAACATATGATGACTTCCAAGCGGGATTACTTCTTTTACCTTACATTCGATATTGACCGGACTCTCCGCGATACCCGGTGTGGCAACTGTAAGCCCCGGACAGGTATGAAGTCCTGTTGCTTTGAATTTGTCAATATCCCGTCCACTCTTTACGCCACAATAATCGGTCGCAAATGTCAGCTTCTCAGTCACCAGATTGATCACAAATTCTCCACCGGCTTTTATAATATCATAAGAATAGCGTTCCGGTCTAACAGATATTGAAACCATCGCCGGAGAACTACAGATCGTTCCCGCCCATGCGATCGTGATAATATTCGGTTGTCCACCTTCCCGCTTACATGTTACCATAACTGCCGGTACCGGGTACAGCATATTTCCCGGTTTCCATAATTGTCTTCCCATCTATAACCTCCTGGTGTTTGACTTTTATTTTCTCAATTCTTATATTTTATACTATTTTCATGGCTTCTGTATACTATCTGGTTGAAAATTTCTGATTAATTCTTCTTTCTGGCTCCGGCTCATCTGTTTGATGTGCCACTCTCTGCTCATTGCTTCCTCCGGCGTCTCTGATTCCTCATAATAAACAAGGACAACAGGGCGTCGGCTTCTGGTATACTTGGCGCCCCCTCGTCCTTCATTATGTGCTTTCATCCGCTTTTCCAGATTATTCGTCCATCCGGTGTAATACGTTCCGTCCTTACACCGGACTATGTAAGTATAGTTGTGTTTTTCTTCTGTCGTACTCATTGTGTTCTTGCTCACATGTTTTCTTTTTTATCCAAAGCCATTATCGACAAGCCAACGCATTTCCCGTGTTCCGGCAAATGCTTTAGCCTTACCATGGCGCTTTCTGTGTTACGGAAAATGTCCTGCCATGGCACTTCCTGCAGTCCGGCATATGTCCTTTCATCGGCTTTCTATGTATCCGGGTATGCCGCCGGAACTTCTCCGGCAGCTTCCCCCTGAACTCATTGTTGAATCCATTATAATAAAGCAGACAGTTCCCGGTACTTCATCAGTAAGTCTCGCATCTTCATGAGCTCCCATATCCGGATATGCTTCACATTCCGGCATTTTTCTCTTATTACTCCGTCTGCGCGTTTACTATAATTATACTCATAAATTGGCAATTTGCTACTAAAAAA
>DJPV01000010.1:0-30730 GCA_002437435.1 Lachnospiraceae bacterium UBA6403
CATTTTCCACATTTTCACACGAAAAGCCTGTTATGTTAATTTATTTTTCGTCAATTTACTGACTTTATTTTTTGTGTTTTAATTCCTTTATAGCTCTGAAAAGCTTGATCGGATTGCCGTATCGGAGCGTTGAGTTACGGAAGATCTTACCACCAAGGACACCCATGCCGATCACGGATGCATATAAGATGACTGCCGATACCACGACCTCCCATGTTGCTACATTACCCATGGCAACTCGTGCAAACATCGCACTGTAGGAGCTGATTGGAAGGTAAGAACAGATCTTGATGACCAGTCCGTCCACATTTGTCAGATTCATAAGTACTACAAAGTATACGATCATCACGATCATCTGTGCCGTACCGGCTGATTTGTTCAGGTCCTCGATCTTTGATACCAGCGCGCCAAGTGCGCCATACATAAACGCATAGAACAGGAAGCCGCCAAGACCGAATACTGCAAATGCGATCAGTACATCAGATGGGATATTTAATACAGACCCCATAAAGCCACCCCAGTATTCCTTATTAAAGTTATATGAGAGCAGCAGGGCTGCCATGATCAGTCCGACCTGAAAGAATGTTGCAACTGTTCCGGCAAATACCTTTCCAAACAAGATATCTCTGGAATCCGTAGTCGTTACCAGAATCTCAATAGACCGGTTGCTCTTTTCATTTGCCACACCTGTCGCAATGGACATACCATACATAACAATCAGCATAAAGATCACGATAACCAGAATATAGCAGTACCAGTAATTGCTTGTGCTGTCCTTGCCAAGTACAACTTCCTTTGCCTGAATATCTGCTGAATCAAGACTCATAAGCTCCTCAAAGTCCAGATTGTGTGCTTCGCTGTACTGTTTCTTCACAAGCATCGACAGATAACTGTCAAATGCACTGGTATAATCATCAAACATTCCTTTATTATAAATGTAATATTCATATTTCGATGTACCGTATATAACATATCCGACTTCAGCCTTCTCACTTTTTACCAGTGATTCTACCTCTGCCGCATCTTTACAATTCTGAAATTCTACATCCGGAAAAAACTGTGCCAACAGCTCGTCATCCATAATTCCGGCAGCATCATAATATGCATAAATTTCTGTGTTTTCTGCCTCATCTTCATTTGTCGAATCAGACGTTGTCTCTTTATCAGAAGAACTTCCGCCTGTAAACGAATCTTTAATTCTTGGTGCAAACATGATGCCCACACATAAAAGTGCCAGCAGAATAGTTGAGATCAGATAAGATTTACTGCCAAAATAATTACCAAGTTCAAACCTTAATATTGTTCCAATCTTTTTCATATATCCTAACCTCTCTTTCCAAACAGACTCTTTTTCTGCTTTGGTTCAAATTCAGAAAAAGAAGTTCCGATATGATTCTTTTCTTTTTTATCTTCCGGTGTTTCTTCATCTCCGACTGCCGATACAAATATATCATTCAGTGAAGGTTCATAGATACCATAACTCCGGATCCGGATTCCCAACTCTTTGAAATGGGAAAGCAGCTGCCATTCATCCTGTTCCGGCAGAATCTGTATCACAACATGATGCTTATTATGACTGACCACCTGTACCTGATCTGTAAACTTATCACGAAGAATCTGTTCCAGTTCTTCCGATTCCATTCCGACAGCCGAAACCGCTTTATGGCCTTCTCCGTATTCTTCCTTGATCTTATCAAGGCTGCCCGACAGTGCCACTTCACCATGATTGATCACTACGATATCTTCACAGAATTCTTCCACATAGCTCATCTGGTGGCTGGAGAAGATAACGATCTTTCCATCTGCGATCAGTTCGTTTATAACATCCTTTAAAATCTGTGAATTCACAGGATCCAGACCGGAAAACGGCTCATCTAAGATCACAATATCAGGATCAGCTACTAATGTCGCCGCAAGCTGTACTTTCTGCTGATTACCCTTTGATAAAGTGTCCAGCTTCCGGTTCTCGTACTGGATAACATCCAGACGAGTCAGCCATTTTCTCATATTTTCTTCCGCCTGTTTCTTATTCAGTCCACGAAGCTTTGCAAGATATATTAATTGCTCACTGATCAGCCGTTTCGGATATAAGCCACGTTCCTCCGGCAGATAACCAACCTGTCCCGGACGGTAAACAAAAGGTTCCCCATCTAATAAGACCTGCCCTTCATCTGCATGGAATACATCCATGATGATCCGAATCGTTGTTGTCTTTCCTGCACCATTTCTTCCCAGCAGTCCAAGTGCACTTCCACTCTCTACCGAGAAATTGATCCCATGCAGGATCTCTGTTCCATCAAAACTCTTTTTGATGCCCTGTAATTCTAATTTCATCTCTCTCTCCTTTTTTATGAATGTACGATCAGTTTCAGGTTACAATTTTCATCTACTATATCACAGTTTATCTCTGAAACAACCTTTAATTATCTTAATTATCGTTCATAACGGTTCATATTTACCCCTATTCTGGTTCTATTCGAAAGTAAGGAAATCCTCAAATTCTATCTCGGACGGCAGTCTGAGATCACCCCTTGGGCTTACTGATACGGTACCTACTTTTACGCCATCCGGCATACAGTTACGTTTGAACTGCTGACGGAAGAATCTGGTATAAAACACCTTCTGCCATTTCTTTATTTCTTCATCTGTAAATGTATATGCTTCTGTTTTTCCGTCGTCTGAAGTTTCTACACTCTGTCTTACTGCTTCCTTACAAAGAGCATAAACCTCTTCCGGCTCCATGCCATAACGCAGCGTATAATATAAGAAGAAATCGTGCAGAATATAAGATCCGACAGTATCTTCTGTCTTCTGTGCGATCGTTCCATCAGCATTTGGCGGAAGCAGCTCAGGACTTACCGGCGTATCGATGATGTCCTCGATTACATCCTTAATTCCCGGAAATCCATTCCTGTCCATATCATGTCCGACTTCATCTACCAGAGTCCTGACCAGAGTCTTTGGAATACTGGTATTTACTGCATACATGCTCATGTGATCCCCGTTATAGGTACACCAGCCAAGTGCCAGTTCTGACAGATCACCGGTTCCTACCACAAATCCGCCTTCTTTATTCGCTACATCCATCAGGATTTGTGTCCGCTCTCTCGCCTGACAGTTCTCATATGTAATATCATGTACTGCTTCATCCTGTCCGATATCGGCAAAATGCTGACGGACAGAATCTACGATACTGATCTCACGGATATCACATCCAAGCAGCTCCATAAGCGTTGTTGAATTGCTTTTCGTCCGTTTCGTAGTTCCAAATCCAGGCATCGTAATACCAGCTACCGTTTCCGGGGGAAGTCCGAGATTTTTCACTGCCTGTGCCGATACCAAAAGTGCCAGAGTAGAATCAAGTCCACCCGATACACCAACAACGACACAGGACGTATGTGTGGCTTCGATTCTTCTCTGTAAACCTGCAACCTGCATCGCAAAGATCGAGCGACATCGTTCCAGTCTGTTCTTTGATGGAACAAATGGTGTCATGGATACCCTTGCACACACTTCTTTTTTCTCTGCAAATATTTTCTCGCAGGTTACCGTCATGTATTCTCCGGCGTCAAAATTCCGTTTGCATTCTGCAAATGATTTATTTGCCAGACGGTCATGCCGGATCTTTGTCATATTAAAATCACGGATCAGGATACCCTCTTCAAACGGCTTGATCTCACCTAATAATTTTCCATTCTCATACATCAGATCGTGTCCGGAAAATACCAGATCAGAGGTTGATTCATAGAAGCCGGCCGATGTATAGACATATCCACAGATACAGGAGGATGACATACTTCCTGTCAGTGTTCTTCTGTACTGTTCCTTTCCGATCACTTCATTGGATGCCGACAGATTGAGCAGAATCTCTGCCCCCTGAAGTGCCAGAAGTCTTCCCGGTGCGATCGGCGTCCAGAGGTCTTCGCAGATCTCCATGCCAAATGTAACATGCTCCTCCTGCTGATTAGGATCTGTCATCTCGATCAGAACGGAATTGCCAAATAAAGTTTCCGATCCATCTGCCAGTTCAACGGTCCGGTTCTCCACACGTCTTCCACTGAACCAACGCTTTTCATAAAACTCTCCATAATTTGGCAAATAAATCTTCGGTGTCAGCGCAAGTATCGTTCCATTCCATAAAAAAGCGCCGCAGTTAAATAATTCGCCGTCTACTTCATATGGCACACCGACAACAAGTGCTGCTCCCTTTTTGCCATATTCCGCTGTCATTTCCGCCAGCTGTAACAATCCTTCTTCAGCCCTGTCGATCAGATGACGGTTCACGAACAGATCACCGCAGGTATATCCGGTCAGTGACAGTTCCGGTGTAACAATAACATCGACCTGTTCTGCATATGTTCTATAGACTGTTCCGATCTCCTCACAATTCTTTGTAACATTGCCAAGGTGAACCCTGGGCGATATTGATGCGATCCTTACTAAATGTTTCATGACTTTTCTCCTGTATCTTTATCGTCTTAATATTTTATTTAACTTATCCGTTTTCATCTTCTGATTTTTCTGTTATTCAGATCGAGGCACAACAACTTTATCAAGTATCCCGGTCAGATAAGCAATCGTTACTCCATAGTTTGTCATCGGTATCTGCTGATTCCTTGCATGATCGATCCTCGACATAATGTATTTGCGGTTAAACATGCAGCCCCCGCACTGTATGACAAGATCATATTCATTCAGATCTTCCGGGAAATCCGTTCCACTGACTATATCGATCTTCATGGTGTCTCCATACCGCTTCCGAAGCATCTCAGGAATCTTCTCCCGTCCGATATCTTCTTTTAATGGTGCATGTGTACAGCACTCTGCGATCAGTACATGGGAATCCCCGGTCAGCTTTCCTATCGCATCTGCGCCCTCTATATAATATTCAATGTCTCCTTTATATGCCGCAAACAACACAGAAAAGGATGTCAGCATAGAGCTTTCAGGCTTATGCTCATAGACATAAGCAAATACCTGTGAATCCGTTATGATAAGCTTCGGATCTTCTGTCAGATGGGATAAGGCTTCCTCATACTGATCTGTCGTTACGCTCATTACAAGACATTTTTTGTCTAACAATTCTCTGAGTGTCTGCACCTGTGGCAGAATCAGTCTGCCCTTCGGTGCCTGAATATCCTGAGGCATAACAAGCATGACCAGATCTCCCTTTGTTACCATATCTCCAAGGATCGAAGAAGCGCCATACTGCTCCGGCAGGTTCCGTACAAGCTCTTTTCTCACCTGATCCATGCCGGCTCCTGTCGCAGCACTTATAACAACCGCATGCTGTCCTGTCTGCTGATACAGCGTTTCATTTATCTTCTCTATATCATTCCGGATATCTGCCTTACCGATCACCCATATGACAGGGGTCTTCTTTTCCTTAAAATGTTCATACCAGTGAAGTTCTTCGTCTATATCAGTATCTGCAAGCAGAATGATCGCTATATCTGTTTTTTCTGCTGCAAGCCTTGTCTTTTCCAGACGCTCTTCACCAAGCTCTGTCTCATCATCAAAGCCCGCTGTATCGATCAGGGTACAAGGGCCAAGCGGATAGACCTCCATCGCTTTGTACACAGGATCAGTCGTCGTTCCTGCGACGTCCGCTACGATCGATATATTCTGCCCGGAAAATCGGTTGATGAAAGAAGATTTTCCACTGTTTGTTTTTCCAAATACTCCGATATGAAGCCGATTTCCTGATGGTGTCTCGTTCAAGCCTGCCATGTTCTGTCCTCCTTAAAAACGGAAGTCTCTCTGTCCTTCTGTGATATCATGTATATGATCTGCCGTGATCCGCCTTACCTTCTCATTTGGGATCCGGGCAAGTTCACGTTCGATCAGTTCGAGACCGATCTGCTTCGTCTCAGGGCTTGCATAATCTTCCAGATATTCCTTAAGCGTCATAAGTGCATTTGGGTGGCAGCAGTTTAAGATCTGCATATTCTTACAAAGTGCCATAAAACGATCTCCGGTTCTTCCTGCTCTGTAACATGCTGTGCAGAAGCTTGGTATATAATCCATCTTCATCAGCCAGTTCACAACCTGATCCAGCGTTCTTGTATCACTGACATCAAACTGTGCTGATGTAATATCTTCTGATGTCTCCGGGATATCATATCCACCTACACTGGTTCTGGAACCTCCACTGATCTGTGAAACTCCAAGTGGCAGCACTTTCTCACGAACTGCCTGACTCTCCCTGGTAGATATGATCATTCCCGTGTATGGTACTGCGATTCGGATCAATGCGCAGATCTTTGCAAATATATCATCACTGATTCCGTTATCAAATACATCCGGGTCAATATCATCTGCACGTTTGATTCTTGGAACACTGATCGTATGTGGACCTACCCCATGAACAGCTTCCAGATGCTCTGCATGCATCAGTAAACCTGCAAATTCATAACGGTACATTTCCAGCCCGAACAATACACCAAGTCCTACATCGTCGATACCGCCTTCCATGGCACGATCCATGGCTTCCGTGTGATAATCATAATCATGCTTCGGACCTGTCGGATGTAACTTCAGATAGCTTTCCTTATGATAGGTCTCCTGAAACAGGATATAAGTTCCGATTCCGGCATCCTTTAATTTCGTATAATTCTCAACTGTCGTTGCTGCTATATTGACATTGACACGGCGGATCGCTCCATTCTTGTGTTTGATACTGTAGATCGTATTGATACATTCCAGAATATATTCGATCGGATTGTTTAACGGATCTTCACCGGCTTCGATCGCCAGACGCTTGTGTCCCATATCCTGAAGTGCCGTAACTTCTCTTACGATATCTTCCTGTGTCAGTTTCTTTCTTGCGATATGTTTATTCTTGCTGTGGTATGGACAATATACACATCCATTTATACAATAGTTTGACAGATAAAGCGGCGCAAATAATACAATACGGTTACCATAATAATCTTCCTTGATCTCCTTTGCCAGATCATACATCTCCTGAATCTTATCCGGCATCTCACATGCCAGAAGCACTGATGCTTCTCTGTGCGTCAAGCCTTTTTTTAATCTGGCTTTTGCAAGGATCTCATCAATTACCTGCACATTTTCCTTATTTTCGTCGGCATATGCCAATGTTTCTCTGATCTCTTCATCTGAAATAAATTCTTCTGCTTTCAATGACTTTACATCATACACTTGTATCTGCCTCTTTTCTTCTGCTATATAATTCTTCTTACTATACAATCACCCGGTCTGCTTCATACATTCTGCAAAATCAAGCTGCCTGTAAGCAAACCATTATTATGTTTTAAACCATACTTAATAACAGTATAGTTGAACGCTCCGAAAATATCAACTGCCATAAAAATGCAGTTGCATAAATAATAAAAATGCAGAGTATCGCTATTCTTTTACAATAACCATAACCTGCATTTTCAAGTTCTGCCTGTTCTCTTATCCAAGTGCTACATCAAGAACCATCATCAATGAAAATCCTACTGCAAACATGATCGTACCAAGATTCGTATGCTCACCCTCTGCCATCTCAGGAATCAGCTCCTCCACTACAACATAGAGCATAGCTCCTGCCGCAAATCCAAGAAAATACGGAAGGATTGGAACCATGATTGAAGAAAGCGCAATCGTAAGTAAGGCTGCAATCGGTTCTACAATACCGGAAAAGAATCCATAGCCAAAAGCTTTCAACTTGCTGCACCCTTCCGAACAAAGCGGCATCGACACGATTGCTCCCTCCGGGAGATTCTGGATCGCAATACCGATAGATAATGCAAGCGCCGCCGTCAATGTAATATTCGTACTGCCACTGACCCATCCGGCGTAGACTACTCCGACCGCCATACCCTCCGGAATATTATGTATGATGATCGCAAATACCATCATCGTTGTACGTTTGAAATTACTCTTGACACCTTCCGCTTCCTCACTGTCAATATGCAGATGCGGCATCAGGGTATCAATCAGCAATAAAAATACGATTCCAAGCCAGAAACCAATGGTCGCCGGAAGAAATGCCAGCTTTCCCATCGATTCCGACTGTTCCATTGCAGGGATCAGCAGACTCCAGATAGAAGCTGCCACCATAACACCTGCCGCAAATCCGGACAATGCTTTCTGCAATAACAAATTCATCTGCTTCTTCATAAAAAATACACAGGCTGCTCCAACTGTTGTTCCTAGCAACGGAAGCCCCAGACCAACTACCAATTTTGATATCATATCTGTATTCACTCCATTTATTACTTTATCTATCATATGAATAATTTGTTCTTTGTTTCATCATTATAACGAATTATTGCTGCTAATGCCATGATCTGTTTGTTTTTTAACTATGTTTTTCTATCATTTTCATTCTGCCTGATGCAAACCGGTCTGTAAATTTATATTACAAAACCGACCGTCACTGCAGGATTTAAAATCTTGCTTCTGACGGTCGGTTCATTTTATATAATACTCTTTATGTTTTTTAGATAAATGGCAATAAGCCAACTGACTTTAAGAACAGAATAAACAACAGGATCGGTGTTATGAATTTAACCATAACCAGATACATACCTTTTCTGCTGAATTTTTCTCCATTCCTTTGCACTTCTTCGATAATTGTCTGTGACTTTGATATCCATCCGATCAGGATACAGGTTCCAATTGCAACGATTGGCATCAAAATGTTATTACTGATATAATCCATAATATCAAGAATCTGTGCTACAGAACCATTTGGGAGCTTCACTTCAAAATAAAGCTTGTTGTATCCCAGACATACAATTGATCCAACAATGATTGCAACAATTAACTCAATAACGCAGGACTTTCCTCTGCTTATATGGAATTCATCCATGATACTTGCCACGACCGCTTCCATAATGGATACCGCACTGGTAAGTGCTGCAAATAATACCATCGCAAAGAACAGACATCCGATCACATTTCCTACCTTACCCATCTGGGCAAATACTTTTGGAAGTGATACAAACATCAGACTTGGTCCCTGCGCCATTCCCTCTGTTCCCGAGAATACATACACAGCCGGAATGATCATAACACCCGCAAGGAATGCTACAACCGTATCAAATATCTCAATCTGTCCAACAGATTTATTCAGATCCGCATCATCTTTTACATAAGAACCATAAGCTATCATAATACCCATAGCGACCGATAAACTGAAGAACAGCTGTCCCATCGCATCCAATAATACCGTAAAGAAGCTTTTCACGGTAAGTCCATCCAGATTCGGAATCAGATATACTTTTAAACCTTCTAAGCCGGTTCTGACTGTCCCATCATCGCCGGTCTTTTTGATCGTGATAGAGAAGATTGCAATTCCTATAACCAAAAGGATCAGTAATGGCATTATAATCTTGGAAAAAGATTCAATTCCCTTATTAACTCCACGAAATACGATAAATGCTGTAACTACCAGAAATATCAACATCAAAATGATTGGTTCGACATCTGATGTAATAAAACCTGTAAAATAACCATCCTGTGCTGCTTCTGCACCCTTACCGGTTAAGAATGCAAGGAAGTATTTGACAACCCAGCCACCGATCGTTATGTAGTATGGAAAAATGATAATCGGAACCAAGCTTGCTATGATTCCAAGAAATCCCCATTTCTTATTCAGCTTCTTATAAGCTGTAAGCGGGCTCTGCTTAGTCTTTCTTCCAATAGCAACCTCTGTTACCAGCAATGTATATCCAAATGTCAATGCCAATATCAGATATACAACCAGAAACAGACCTCCCCCATCTTTTGCTGCAAGATATGGGAAACGCCAGATATTTCCAAGTCCTACTGCGCTTCCCGCGGCTGCAAGAACGAATCCAAGCGAGCCGGAAAAAGTATTACGTTTCTTTTCCATGTTTTGATTACCCCTGTCTGTATATTACAGACTCTTTCTAATTTATTTGTTATCCTCCTAATTCTACAGTAGTCTCTTCATTTCATCTGTAGAAAAAATACTTTTCTAATATATCATACCGGGCAGTCTTCTGTCATCTGGAAAATTCTACTTTTTCTACTTTTTTCTACTTTTTCTACTTACTTCGTCGTATTTTACCGCATACCATCAGATTACCTTTTTTCCTATCCATCTGCCACTCCGATATCGCCAGATAAACAACACGCCACGCACAAACTGATCCATGATCATAGCGACCCAGACGCCGAATACTTCCATACCCATATATTTGCCCAGAATATAACTGAATACAATACGACAGATCCACATGGTACATATAGACACGATCATGCTGTACTTAACATCTCCTGCCGCCCGGAATGTACATGGAAGCGTAAATGCTACCGGCCAGATCGTAGAAGCTGCGATACCATGCATCAACAGAATTTTTTCTGCTGCTGACTGTGCCGCATAAGAAAGTCCGTATGCCCTCATGACCAGCGGAAGAACTGCAAATGTAAATAGTACCGTAACTATGATACATGTATATGCCATGAGCAGAACTTTGATTGTATAATATTTTGCCTGTTCATAATCTCCTGCCCCCACACATCTTGATACCACTGTGACCATTGCAAGGGATGCTGCCATACCTGCCATCAGCTGGAATCCGGCAATCACGTTACTAACTGCATTTGCAGCGATCGCATATGTACCAAATGTTGAGACCAGGCTGAGCACAAGGATCTTACCAAGCTGAAACATGCTGTTTTCCAGACCATTTGGAATACCAACTAACAGAATGCTTTTTATCATATGCCAATTTACCCGGTAGCGAAAACTCTTCTTTATATAAATGCGTGCCCTGTCTGGCTCCGTCTGTGTGTTCTTCTTTGGGAGCAGCAATATGATCATGATGACAGCTGCTGCCAGTCTGGAAACCAGTGTAGGGATTGCAACACCCTCAGTCCCACATTTGCATGCGTAAATTAAAATGGCATTTCCTGCTACGTTGATTCCATTCATGATCAGCGATACCCTCATAGATATATTGGAATTGCCAACCGACCGGAAAATTGCCGCACCCGCATTATAAAGTGCCAGAAATGGAATCGATGCATTTACGATCATCATATAAGTATCAGCATGGCCATATACATCTGCTTCAATATGTCCAAATACATGATTTAAGATCAATTTTTTTCCTGCATACATAAGTGCCATAACCCCAAGTGACAGGATCAATGAAAACCATACAAGCTGGGTAGCTGCCTCACCGGCTTTTTCTTTATTCTTCTGTCCAAGATACTGGCCAACCGTAACTGCACCACCTGTTGCAAGTGCTGCAAAAAGATTGATGATCAACTGAAAACAGCTGTCTACTAATGACACTCCGGAAACAGCCGATTCCCCTACCGAGGATACCATGATCGAATCTGCAAGTCCGACTAACATCGCAAGCATCTGTTCAATGATCAATGGCACATATAATCTGACCAGATCTTTATTTGAAAATAAATATGTACTTGTATCACGTTTTTTCTTATATTTAACCACGGTATTCCTGCTTTCTTTTTTTATCCAATAATGCATTATACCCATCTCATATTTTACATGCAAGTTATATCTTTTCTATATTTATATCTTTATCTGAGTTGCCTTTATCTGATCATATTTTTCTAAAATATTCTTTTTTATGGATATCCTGTTACTGTTTTATTAGAAGAATATTACAAAAATATGTTATGCACTTTTTACCGAT
The DNA here is from genome assembly GCA_002437435.1 of Lachnospiraceae bacterium UBA6403. Taxonomy (GTDB): domain Bacteria; phylum Bacillota; class Clostridia; order Lachnospirales; family Lachnospiraceae; genus Coprococcus. The sequence goes on from DJPV01000010.1 coordinate 11,652, forward strand.
ATTTAAGAACTTTTTCTATGGAAACCCTATATAATTTGTGCTAGTATGTTGCTTGCGCATCAGATATGGTACATATCTGATGGAAAAAAGGAGGTCTGCAAATGAATACACACTTACAAAGGCATCACAGTTTCAGACTACTGTTACTGTCGTTGTTATTAATCTCAACTATATGTCTCACCGGATATCCGCAGGTCAGCAAAGCCGATCCTGTAGCTCCGGATTCTGCACAAGAAACCACTGATATAAAAAACGGTTTTATAAAGGAAGCAGATGGTACACACTATTATGTAAATGGAAAATCCTTAAAAGGAAGACAATGCATCGGAGAATATACCTATTGTTTTAATCCTGAAACCGGAGTGATGGTGACAAATGGCTGGTACACGGAAAAAGCCGGAAATAAATATTATTTGAAAAAAAACGGTATTGCAGTTACCGGAAAAAAGACGATAAACAATAAAACCTATATCTTTTCCGATAAGGGCTGTATGCTGAAGGGCTTCTGTAAAGATTACAAAACAGGGAAACGATATTATACCGGAACTACCAGCGGTGTCATAAAAACAGGATGGAAAACCACTCCGAAAAACGCCCGCATGTATTTTGGAAAAAGTGGTGTCGCCTATACCGGAAAGCACAAGATTAAGAATCACTGGTACTATTTCAAACAGAATGGTCATGTATACACCGGAAAATTTAAAGTTAAAAATAAACTTTATTATGCAACAGAAAAAGGTACGATCAAAACCGGAGCATTCAAAGTCGGTAACAAACGATACTATGCTACTGATAAAGGTGTAATACAAACCGGAAAATTCAAAATCGGAAAATCCACCTACTATGCAAATGCAAAAGGTGTGATCCAGACCGGTAAATTTAAAGCTGGAAACAAATGGTACTATGCCGATGCAAACGGCGTGATCGAAACCGGAAAATTCAGGATCGGCAGTTGCTTATACTACACAGACAAGAACGGTGCCGTCTACCGTACCGTAGATGGAAACAAAAAAATGATTGCCCTGACATTTGATGATGGTCCATCTCCTTATACTCCTATCGTTCTGAATACTCTGGAAAAATATGATGCTGTTGCAACCTTTTTCGTTGTCGGCAACCGCGTTCCTGCCTATCCATCCTATGTAAAACGGGCATATAATCTGGGCTGCGAAATCGGCACACACACTTATGATCACGCATGGCTCAATCAGTTATCGGCAGCAGGTATTAAAGATGAGATCAAAAAAGGATCAGATGCGATCGTCCGCGCGATCGGTGTAGCACCTACACTGATGCGACCACCTGGTGGCTGTATCAACGAAACCGTACGAAAAAATGTAGGACTTCCAATGATCCTGTGGTCGGTCGATACCAGAGACTGGGAAACCAGAAGTACACCTACAACGATCACACGAGTTGTAGATGGCGCTTATGACGGTGCAGTCATATTAGTCCATGATCTGCATGAATCAACTGCCATTGCCTCAAAAACATTTATTCCGAAGCTGATCAAAAATGGTTATCAGCTTGTAACCGTCAGCGAAATGGCTGAGCTTCGCGGTGTAAAAATGACAGCCGGACAGACATATAATTCATTTAGATAAAATACTCCCGATAAAAAAGGAAAGAAGTCCAGATACGACATTGCTACCGTATCTGGATTTCTAAAAAAAATAAAATGGAATCTTACTACCCCATTGTAATAAGATTCCATCTTTTTATTATAATCACCATAAAACCCCTGGTAATTTTTTATCTGTTGTCTTTCTTATGGACTGACTATAGCATGCCATTTTATCAGCGTCAACCCATAGTTGTCAGATTTTACACACATTTTGCTAAATATTCGGAAAATTAATTCAGGCGGTATATATACGATGCTACGTATCTATACCGCCTAATAAAATTAAGTACTATTTTATTACTTTAAAGGCTTGCCTGTCAGGAGTTCATATGCCTGAAGATATTTATCAATTGTCTTCTGAACGATCTCGTCAGGAAGCTCCCAGTTATTATCAGGATTTGCCTTTAACCAGTCACGCGCAAACTGCTTATCAAAGGATGGCTGACCATGACCTGGTTCATATCCTTCAGCAGGCCAGAAACGGGAGCTGTCCGGTGTGAGCATCTCATCACCAAGAACGATATTGCCATTCTCATCCAGACCAAACTCGAACTTAGTATCTGCTATGATGATACCTCTTGATAATGCATATTCTGCACACTTCTTATATAAAGCGATCGTATAGTCACGAAGCTTTGCTCCATATTCTTCGCCTTTGCCAGGAAATCTCTTTTCCAGATATTCAACACTCTGCTCGTATGAGATATTCTCATCATGGTCTCCGATCTCTGCCTTTGTGGAAGGTGTATAGATCGGTTCCGGAAGCTTATCAGATTCTTTTAATCCTTCTGGAAGCTTGATACCGCATACTGTACCGTTTTCTTTGTAGCTTGCCCAGCCACTTCCTGTGATATAACCACGAACGATACACTCAACAGGGAGCATTTCCAGCTTCTTGCACATCATGCTGTTTCCGTCAAATTTCTCCTGCTGGAAAAATTCAGGCATATCTTTTACGTCAACAGAGATCATATGGTTTGGAAGAATATCTTCTGTCATATCAAACCAGAATTTGGACATCTGTGTCAGGACTGTACCCTTCTTTGTAACGATGTTCTTTAAAATGACATCAAAACAACTGATACGGTCTGTTGCTACCATGATAAGGCTGTCACCATTATCATAAATCTCACGTACTTTACCCTCTTTAATCGGTTTCATTTCCTGCATTTTTGATACCTCGCTATGATTTTATGATTTGTATTTTTTACTCTTACAAACTATCACTATCTACCCGCAATGTCAAATAAGTTATGTGTTTATTTTAAGAATCCGTTGATGATCTGTTCTTCTGCTTCTGCCTCTGTCAGCCCAAGTGTCATCAGTTTGATAAGCTGCTCGCCTGCTATTTTACCGATCGCTGCTTCATGGATCAGATTTGCGTCAATGTTATTTGCCGTAAGCTTCGGACTTGCAGATACGCTTGCGCCATCCATAATGATCGCATCACATTCACTGTGACCCTTACATTCATTATTGCCATTGATCGTAGAATAGAATTCCTGTCTGGACTGATCTCTTGCAACGGATCTGGATACTACATTTGTACTGCATCCTTTTCCATTTAAGTCTACATCAAAATCCGTCTTCGCATACTGCTTTCCGTGTGTCATGATCTTCTCACGGATCTCTAATGATGCGTTGTCCTTCAGATCACCGCTGGTCTTTCTGACGGTCGAATCGATTCCCTTGATCTGGGTTGTCTCCATCTCCATCGATGCGCCTTCCTCTAAATGCACGATGGTTTCCGGATTCATGATATTCTCGCCATTTCCATCTCCCTCACCGTAATGGCGTTCGATGTATTTTACCTTTGCATTTTTACCGATATAAAATGTATGGATACCGTCATGCTTGGAAGTGTCCACACCACAGTTATGAATTCCGCATCCGGCTACGATCGTCACATCACAGTCCTCTCCGATATAAAAATCATTGTATACCATATCCTGCAGACCGCTCTTGCTCAAAAGAACAGGGATATGCACACTCTCATTTTTTGTTCCCTGTTTGATGATGATATCGATTCCCGGCTTATCCTCTTTTGTTACAATATCTATATTTGCAGTTGTATTTCTGCTGTCAAGCTGTCCGTTGACACGAATATTAAATGCGCCTTCCGGTACATCATGAAGCCCTGCTACCTGCTGCAATAAACTCTTCTGAATTAAATCCATGTTCTGTTACCTCACAATTTATTTCTGTTTTTCTTCCAGCACCTTGCAGGTGGCTGATTCGCTGGTCAGTTTCGGCATGATCTCATCTCTGCTTCCGACCGCATCCACATGACCATTTGCGATCACAACGATCTTATCTGCTATATTAAGAATACGTTCCTGATGAGAAATGATCAGGATCGTTCCGTTGATCTCCTCACGCATCTTCTCAAATACCTTGATCAGGCTGTTAAAACTCCACAGATCGATGCCTGCCTCAGGCTCATCAAATAATGACAGCCTGGTTCCTCTGGCAATGATCATGGCGATCTCGATACGTTTCAACTCACCACCGGAAAGGCTGGCATTTACTTCACGGTTCACATAGTCTCTTGCACATAAACCGACCTCCGAAAGAATCTCACAGATCTGTGACACATTCAATGTTTTGCCCGATGCTATGGATACCAGATCTTTTACGGTAAGTCCTTTAAAATGAACCGGCTGCTGAAAAGCATAGCTGATTCCTTTATTTGCGCGTTCTGTTATATTCAGTTCTGAAATATCCTCGCCATCTAAAAGAATCTGTCCGGTCGTCGGCTTAATGATTCCGGCTATGATCTTAGCAAGGGTTGATTTACCACCGCCATTTGGTCCGGTGATCGCTACGAAATGTTCGTCTACTGTAAGGTTAATGTCTTTTAATATTGCTTTCTCTTTTCCATCCTCATTTACAATATATGAGATGTTTTTTAACTCTAACATAGTTCCTCCATCGCTGTGTCCGTTTGTTTTTTCTTTTTAAGCACATTGTCTTATAGTATATCCTAAAATCCCCTGTATTCCAATATGCTTTTGGTATTTTTTCCAGTTTCTGGCGGAAGTATGCGTAGTATCTCTCCCATAAACAAAATAAGTCCATCTGATTGTGGGATATGGTTCATGGCTGTATTCACCATATATGACTTACTGCGGTTTCTGTTTGCTGCACATGTTGAGCGGAGCACTTAGTGAAGACGAGCAATATTGCGAAGTCTGAGGTTAGTGCGTGCCATGTAAGTACACTTAGTGAAAACGAGCGTTAGCGAAGTTTGAGGTTAGTGTAGCTTACCTGATCCGTAAATACTCCTGTGCCAACTCGCCTTCGGCTCAGACAGGCACTCGTATTTACTGACAATGTGCAGCTCACAACGAAATCCTCATAAATGTCATATTATGGTGAACACAGCCATAAACCATATATCACGCAACCAGATGGGCTTATTTTTTACAATTATATATTTTTCTTTCCGTGCTCGAAATGGATATAAGCAGTATCAGTTTCGCATTTATATTAAACATTTCTCTTCTTGGTTAACACGCCTGCGATTATGAATATAACGCCAAATGCTACAGAGATAACACCCCAGATGACCAAATCAGCATAGGAACCTGCACATATTAGACCGATCAGACCACCGACTATGTAGAAGCCTGCACTTGTAAAAGCTCCGCCTGCTCCGGTTGACTTTCTGGTCACGATCCCAACGATTCCTGCTACAAGAAAACAAACTGCAAGTAATACACCTGCGGAACCTCCGGCTTCTCCGTTTTCTTCCAGTGCATTTGATAATCCTGCCGCACAGGACTGAAACGTTACTAAGACCGATAACACGATCGTTATGATTCCTGCTACAAGTCTAAATGTTGATAAGGGCTGTTTTGTCTTTTCCATAATTCTCTCCTCTTTCTACTGTTATAAGTATTCTTGGTATTATATTAAAATTTCCATGTATCAGTCGTCATTTAAGGTATTTTAATATAATTACAACAACTGCCTTTCTTATCTTATAAAATTATCAGAAAGAGCTGGTGTGCTGTCAGCACACTATCGGAATATATCTTCTACTATGACTAATGCAACTATCAATAAAAAAAGCCATGCCACTGTATATAAAAACAATCCCGCTAACTTCCAGATTTTCTTTGATGAACGTACAAGTGGAAAATAATTCCAGACATCCAGATAATTATTCCAGAAAAACGGAGTGACCATAAACATCATAAAATATACAAAACGATTTATATATAACCACATTCCGGTAAGTGGTTCTCCATGTTCTTTAACTTCTACTGTCAGGCAGAAATACATCCAGAACACATAATAAATAGCTGCAACAACCATATTCAGGACTTTTCCTTCCCGAAATCCCGGAGGCAGGAAACGAGTCCATGAAGGACGAACTTTTTCTTTACGTTCATTAGAACTTGCTGTATCATACTGGAAATTTGCACTTGCATTCCTGCTATTTTTAATTGTTTTTTCCCCTTTTTGATATATATCATCTTTTAACAGCTCTTCATCCTTTAGAAACATTTCACTCATACCCTCAATTGAACGAATGCTCTGACGAACCGCGTCCAGCATATCTCCTGCTGTCTGATAACGTTTTTCCGGATCGATCTGCGTTGCTTTTCGGATCACCTGTAAAATTTCCGGATGATCTTCATAGATTCCATCCTGAATCAATTTTCCGCTCAGCATATAATTTAATAGTACGCCAAGTCCATAGATATCCGTTCGTGCATCCGACTGTGAAAAACCATATTGCTCCGGTGCTGCAAATCCTCTTGTACCGATCAGCTCGGTATCCCGATTTCTCTCTGCATCAAAAACTCTTGCAGTATTGAAATCGATCAGATATACGGATACAATTCCCTGTCCCTTTTTGAAATCTCCCTGAAGCATTACATTTGTCGGTTTAATGTCGCGGTGTACGACCGGCGGTACATGTTCATGCAGTTTTTTCAGTGTCCGGCAAAGATATTCGATCACCCTGACGGCAGCATCCATATCCAGACATCCAAACTGCTCGATATATGTTTCCAGTGTGATCCCCTGTATATATTCTTCGATCAGATATAACGTGCCATCATCTTCCATACATTCATAAATCTGTGGAACGTAAGGGAGTTTTGATCGCCGCAGCCAATCATATATAGATTTGTCATATTGCGTCAGCACTTTTTCTACATAAATCTGTCCGGTTTCTATATGCCGTACCAGAAAAATTTCCTTTTTATGATCTACTTCTTCCAGTCTGCGATAGAAGGACAGACGACTTTGTATTTCTAAATTCATATCATTTTCCTGTTGTTTTTCTTGAAATTGCTATTTTGACAAGTATAATAAATATTATATGGTACTGATATAAATTATCAAGGGAAAGAATACAGGATTGATCATGAAAACGACCAGAACAACAGATCTGCTGAATGAATTATCAACCGATGATTCAAATATACATTTTAAAACTTATATAACATCTCATGCAGATGACATGTCCTGTGATAATCTACAGGATTACTTTAATCTATACTTTAAAGATCACCCGGATCTTCTGACCGCTGATGTCATAAAACGGAGCAATCTGGATCGCGGCTATGCTTATCAGATCTTAAACGGCAGGAAACCACATCCGGGAAAATACAAGCTGGTTCTTCTGGCATTATGCGCCGGAATGAATTTGAAAGAAATCCAGCGTGCACTTACAATCTCTGGAAATGCCGTATTATATCCCAAATTTCCACAGGATGCTGCCCTGATCGTATGTATCAATCAGAACTGTACTTCTGCATTTGAAGTAATGAATTTCTTTGCAGAAAATAATCTGGATTTCCCTGAATAAATGGAGGTATATCAAATGGATACTTTTAGAAACATGAGAAATGACAAACTGGCGAAAGTCATGATAAACAAACTGGCTGCCAGAAATATGGAAGGCTTTTATGTGCAGACAAAAGAGGAAGCAAAGGATCTTGCACTGAGCCTGATCCCGGAAGGCAGCTCTGTCGGCTGGGGCGGTTCCATGACTGTAAAAGCAACCGGACTTTTAGATGCTGTTATCGAAGGCAACTACAAAGAGCTGAACCGTGATGCAGCAAAAACACCGGAAGAAAAAGACCGGATCTCCAGGGAATGCTTCTTTGCGGACTACTTCTTAACAAGCTGCAATGCGATCACCGAAGACGGCATTATGGTAAATATCGATGGCAATGGAAATCGTGTGGCCGCCATCGTCTATGGTCCTTCCCATGTTATCGTGATCACAGGAATGAACAAAGTAGTACGGACTGAAGAAGATGCTTTAAGCCGTGCAAGAAATGAAGCAGCTCCGATCAATGCGCAGCGATTCGGACTTTCAACTCCTTGCAGTACAACCGGCGAATGTGCAGACTGTCTGTCACCGGAAACGGTCTGCTGCCAGTTCTTAACCACCCGCTATTCCAAGCACAAAGGACGTATCAAGGTCATCCTTGTAAACGAAGATCTGGGATTTTAGGGTAGCAGACAAACTTCAGGGGCTGTTTACTTATTATTACGCAAGACACTTTCGTTCTATCCTACTCTGTATAACTTCGAACTAACCTCGACAATACCTCGCTAAGTTCTCAGTTATCAACGCAGCGGCACATAAGGCTGCAAAATACACAACCTAAGTACCAGCACTCGGACAGGCTTGCTACATAATAATAAACAGCCCCTGAAGTTTGTCCGTTATCCCTCTATCGAGATGATCTTCTTTTCTTCTACTTCCGGCTGATTATCGAATTTTGGTACATAGACATAAAGAACGCCATTTGCAAATCTTGCTTTAATATCCTGTTCACTGACTTTATCACCTACATAGAAGCTTCTCTTATAATGACCGGAATACCGTTCCTTTTTGATGTAGCTTCCTTCCCTGCCTTCATGATCTGATCCGGCATAGCTTGCAAGGATCGTCAGATATCCGCCTTTTAATTCTGCTTTGATACTTTCCTTTGGAAATCCCGGCAGATCCATCTCTATCTCATATCCGTCCTTTGTTTCGAATATATCAGTTGCCATCGTTGTCATGGTCCGAAGTCCTGAACGGCTGCCCCAGAATGAATCATCAAAGAAGCCATTCATCATCTCAAAATTATCTGAAAAAATACTTGGTCTATCCATCCTAATTACCCCATTTCTATCTAATTTTTATTTTTCTTATCAGCCACGCATTGCTATTGTTATCCTGCTTTTATATATAAACTTACATAATAACAATATATTTTTCCTTATTTGTATGTAGTTACATCATATTATTATATATAGCACATTTTGTTAGCACTGTAAATAGGCGAGTGCTAATTCATGTGTTATCTTTTTGTGAACTTCTCCTCGAGTACCCGGATACCATGGTAAAACATCTCATTAATCGGAGTTGGCACGCCAAGTTCTTTTCCCATCTTTACAACATTGCCGGCAAACATCTCTACCTCGGTCAGCTTCTCTGCTTCTAGATCCTGCAAGGTTGATGGTTTGTTCTCTGGCGGAATCGTCACAACCATTTTATCCTGCTCCGCTATTTCTTTTTCCCCTATATCGATCCCTTTCTTCTGCGCGATCGCCGCAACTTCCCGCATGGCATTATCACGAATCCAGTTAGCGCTGTCACTGATACGGAAAAATCCAAATGGGATACCAAGCAACGCACAGGTCATATTTTCTCCAATATTACACATATATTTAAACCAGAGTCCCTTTAACATATCCGGATCGATCTCATATGTAATATCTGCATGTTCAAATATTTCTTTTACAGCAAGTACCCGATCAGACAGAATATCGTTTTTCTTCTCTCCGAAATGGATCTTGCCCCAGTACGGATCAAAGTCTGCTTTTCCATCTTTCATAACGATGGACATTCTCATATATGCATATAATACATGTTCTTCGCCAAATGCCTGAATCAACTGCTCCTCACTGTCTACACCATTTAACAGAGACAGGATCAGTGTATGCTCTCCTACCTGATGGCGGATATCTTCTATTGCCTGTGCAAATCCATAGCCCTTTACCCCGATCAGGATCAGATCCGCCGGCTCTCCCTGTTCTTCAGGTGTCACAATCGGAAATCTGTAGTTGACACCATTAATCGTAACTCCTTTACTTTCCAGTCGTTTTTTGCGTTCACCACCCGCAATAATGTAAAAATTCTCTCCAAACGCTTCATATAATCTTGGCGCAAAAAACACGCCCATGGCTCCAAGTCCGATCAAGGCAATTCTTTTGATCTTCATATTCATTCCTCTTTTCTGCTACATTGTTTCTTTGTTCAACATTCTTTCCTGTTTTGGTGTGATTCTACGCCACCTTTTATATGTTCTTATAAAATGACTACAGTCAAAAAATCCTGTTTCCTGCGCAATATAATCCAGATCATAGTCCGAATTTAACAACAGCTCCTGTGCTTTATTTAACCGTATGTACTGAATATATTCCTTACATGACCTTCCATAATTTTCACGGAACAACCGTGCAAAATTAGAATAGCTCATATTACACATCTCTGCCAGCTTCTGTATTTCCAGTGGATCTGACGAATGCATATCGATATACTCCAGAATATGATAAAACGACAGTCCGGCATCTGCATGTTTTTCCCGCTTCTGTGCATTGATTTTTTCTGTTTTTCTGGCTATGGCAATCAACAACGACTGTATGCGCGACTGCACAGCAAGCATATACATTGCTGCTTTTGCCTCATACTCTGATACAATATCGCGTGCAAGTAAATCAATCTCTCCCATAGTATCCTTTTCGTGTAAAACAATACAACAGTCTTCCTCCGCTGTCCTCCTGACAAAACAGTCATACATCTTCTGCAAATATGCCTGCGGGATATTTAATGTATGAATGTTGAACTTGATAACTGCATACCAGACGTTTTCTGCACAATTATCACATGCTATCACCTCATGCAGCTGCAGCGGATAAAAATAACAGATATCCCCTTTATGTAATACCTTTTCCCGGTTATTACAGATTATCTTTATGAAACCGCTGACAATATACAGGATCTCACTGTAATAGTGCCAGTGCAAAGGTGAATCCACACTATCTGTATAGAAAATATCGTATGGCTGATTCATAATATCTATATACTCAAATAATTCCATACTGCTTCCTCCCGAAAACATTGTAACACTATCCGATTCCCTTTCCAATAGAGCAATGATAGATTTGTACAATTTTTCAATATACCTTTCATAGTCTTTTTCCGGTATCTTTTCTAATATAACTGTAACAAAAATAAATGAATCGGAAGTTTTAATTATGGACGCAAAACCATTTCAGAATCATCTCGAACATAATATCATTCCATTCTGGAATGTTATGGAAGATACAGAAAACGGAGGTTTCTATGGCTACGCAGATTCCAATGGACAACCAGACAAAGCCAGTCATGCCTATGATTTTCTTGCCAGTCATTTCTATGACAGCCGATATGGCGGTGTCTTCTGGTCCGTACATGCCGACGGTACTCCTGATGACACTACAAAACATACCTATAATCAGGCATTTGCAATCTATGCACTTGCTGTTTACTATCAGGTAAGCGGGAAAAAAGAAGCATTAACCCTTGCCTACAGTATTTATCAGATCATTGAAAATAAATGCAGAGATGCGGAAGGTTATTTCGAAGCTTTCAGCCGCGATTTTTCACCCGTATCAAATAAAAAACTGTCTGAAAACGGAGTCATGGCTGACCGGACCATGAACACACTTCTTCATGTGTTAGAAGCCTATACAAAACTGTACCGGGCAGATGAATTTTTTGCCGTGGGTGATTCCATCCGTAATATTTTAAGGATCTTTAAATTTAAAGTTTATGATCCGGAAAATGAGATATGTCAGGTTTTTTTTGACAAATCCTATCATTCTCTGATCAAACCGGAATCATATGGACATGATATAGAAGCATCCTGGCTGATCGATCGTGCCTGTCAGGTACTAAAAGATGATGCGTATTACTCTGAAATGCTTCCTGTCATTGAACAACTGGCAGACGGAGCATACAAGCATGGTATTGATCCAGAGAACCACGCAATGAACAACGAATGTGAAAATGGAAATATAAATGCTAAAAAAGTCAGGTGGGTTCAGGCCGAAGCTGTAACAGGATTTTTTAATGCTTATCAGAACCAGCCCGAACGAAAAGAATATCTGGAGATGTCTGAACAGGTATGGAAGTATATTCAAAACTATGTGGTAGACAAAAAGACCAGTGAATGGATCGAAGACATTTCCCCTGACAACAATATAAAACCGAATCAGGCTCTGGCACATCCATGGAAATGTCCTTACCACAATGGAAGAATGTGTATAGAAATGATCAATCGTTTATCAAATGCTTCATAGGAGGAATCAAATCATGCAAAATACAGCAAATACAAATGCAACCCCATCAGCAAAAAAATTATTAAATTATTTATGTGAAACTGCCGGAAAAGCAATTATCACCGGTCAGCATACTCAGACGATCCCAATGGAAGAGATCGATTATATCCGCCAAAAAACAGGAAAGGAACCTATGCTCCGTGGATTTGAACTTCTGGCATATTCTCCTAATATCAATTATAGCCATGCATCTGCGGAATGTCTAACGGAAGTCTATGAAAACCGCAATACGATGGAAACTGCCCTGAACTGGGCAAAGAACACACATGGCATCGTTACACTTTCTTTCCACTGGTTCTCTCCGATCGGTGGTCATGATAAGAGTTTCTATGCAAAAAACACAGACTTTGACGCAACACGGATTCTGATTGATAGTACACCGGAACGCAAGGCTTTTTATCATGATATGGACATAATAGCAGAAGAACTGAAAAAATTCCGCGATGCTGACATTCCTGTACTATGGCGGCCATTTCATGAATCGGATGGCGACTGGTTCTGGTGGGGGGCAAAGGGTCCTGAAACAGCCAGCGACTTATACAAATTGATGTTTGAATATTATACTAATGTTCATCATCTGAATAATCTGTTATGGGTGTGGAACTGCCGTCTTCCAGAGGGATACCCTGGTGACGATTATGTTGATGTCATATCAGTTGATATCTATCTGGAAAAATATGCTGCAACCGATTACAGAGAAGATTATCTTAAGCTTTTAGAAGCTACATCAAAAAATAAAGTAGCTGCGCTTGCTGAGGTAGGCTATATCCCTGATATTCACATTCTGGAACAAACCCACACACCTTGGGCGTATTATATGACATGGTCAAAAGAATTCTGCATAGGTGAACAATATAATACCACTTCTAATCTGAAAGCAATGTATGGCAGTCCTTATGCTATTACCCTTTCATAAATAAGCTAAGCTTTTTGTTTAATTTATGTACTCAACGATCTCTCCAAGTTTTTGTTGACAACACATTTTCCAAATTGCACCTCATTTCCGCATCGGATGTAATACCTTATTTATATTCTTATTAAAATTTTTCATTGAATTATGTTGTATTCTGGCATATAATATTTTCAGATATTTATATATTCAGGGAGCTGACGAATTAGCCGGCTGAGAGGAGAATGAAGTTCTCGACCTGTGAACCTGATTTAGGTAATGCTAACGTAGGGATGTGTATTAGAGGTGCCCTTCGGCATCTTTTTTATTGCTCTGTGGCAGATCGGGAGCACCACTTTCTGCCATGTAAAATAACATTGGTTGTGATAAGGAGGATAATATGGAAAATTACACAACACAAATGGACGCAGCCAGAAAAGGAATCATCACTCCGCAGATGAAGATCGTAGCGGAAAAGGAACATATGGCTGTCGAGGCGCTCAGGAATTTAGTTGCAAAGGGACAGGTTGCCATCTGTGCAAATAAGAAACATACTTGTCTGAATCCTGAAGGTGTCGGCAGTATGCTGCGTACCAAAATTAATGTAAACCTTGGAGTATCCAGAGACTGCAAGGACTATAACATTGAGATGGAAAAAGTAATGAGCGCAGTTAATATGGGCGCTGAAGCGATCATGGATCTGTCCAGTCATGGAAATACACAACCATTCCGTCAGAAGCTGACAAGCGAATGTCCTGCTATGATTGGTACGGTTCCAATCTATGACAGTGTTATCCACTATCAGCGCGATCTTGCAGAGCTGACAGCAAAGGATTTCATCGATGTTGTCCGTCTTCATGCAGAAGATGGTGTTGACTTTGTAACCTTACACTGTGGAATTACAAGAAAAACGATCGATCAGATTAAGAAACATAAACGTAAAATGAACATCGTAAGCCGGGGCGGAAGCCTTGTATTTGCATGGATGAGTATGACCGGTCAGGAAAACCCATTCTATGAATATTTCGATGAGATCTTAGATATCTGTGAGGAACATGATGTTACGATCTCCCTCGGAGATGCATGCCGTCCGGGCTGTCTGGCAGATGCAACTGACGTGTGCCAGATTGAAGAACTGGTACGTCTGGGTGAGCTGACAAAGCGTGCCTGGGCACACAATGTACAGGTTATGGTGGAAGGTCCCGGTCATGTACCACTTAACCAGATCGCTGCAAACATGGAAGTCCAGAAGACCTTATGTATGGGCGCACCATTCTATGTTCTCGGACCTCTGGTTACAGATATCGCTCCTGGCTATGATCATATCACCAGCGCGATCGGTGGTGCTGTTGCTGCCATGAACGGAGCTGCTTTCTTATGCTATGTTACACCAGCCGAGCATCTTGCACTTCCAAATGTAGATGATGTAAAACAGGGTATCATCGCATCGAAGATCGCTGCTCATGCAGCCGACATCGCAAAGGGTATTCCGGGTGCAAGAGATATCGATGATAAGATGGCGGATGCCAGACGTGTCCTTGACTGGGATGCACAGTATGCCTGTGCGCTTGATCCTGCGACAGCCAAGGCAATCCGTGACAGCCGTATGCCGGAGGATGACCACTCCGACACCTGCAGTATGTGCGGCAAATTCTGTGCTGTCCGCAGCATGAACAAGGCTCTCGCCGACGAGTACATCGACATTCTGTAATACAGACGCAAATAAGACTGGCTCTATGTATTATCGTAACTAAATTTTCTACCAGAATACACATGTCTGATTTGCTCATGCTCCTGTGCCAACTCGTCCTTCGGACTCAAACAGGCATCCGCATTCGTTGACAATGTGTATTCTATTGACGAAAATTCAGCAATCGACAATAACATAGAGCCAGTCTTATTTGCTGTCTTACATCTAAACTCTCAATGACTTCTTTTTAATTTCTCTATTTTATTTTTATTCCGTTATTGCATCTGCTCTTTGGGGAACAAATTACATGATAATTACAGCCAAATGTTCCCCAATTATAAAAATCTACCTAACCTACACTTAATCAAAATAGCAAGAAAACATCTGCCACCTGCAAGATTGTTGCATTGCAGGTGGCAGGTACTTGCGGATCAGACCGCAGATGGTTTCGATGTCGATCGGCTTCATGATATAGTCATTCATGCCACAGTCAAGCAGCCGTTCCCGTACACCGGCAACTGCATCGGCAGTAATAGCTATGATCGGTACATTCTGGTTGGCATTTCCTTCCATGCGGCGGATGTAGATCGTCGCTTCCTCTCCGTTCATCACTGGCATATGGCTGTCCACATCGATCGTGCCGTCCATCTGATCAATATAATATTTGCTGATCGCAAGTCCGATGCCGAATTCTTCTTTTCCATGATTCTTCTCTGCATCAAACTGGCTGTACATCGTAAACAGCTTATCCATATCCTCTGACTGGATTCCGTATATTTGATCGCATTCGATGCAAGATTTAACATGACCTGTTCGATCCTGACAGAATCGCCCTCTAATACCTCCGGCATATTCTTCTGTATATGATAATAAATCGGTACTTTTCCCTCGATATTTCTGGCATCAATGATCGCCATGATATCATTTACAAAGCTGTTCGTCGTATAAGTATCCAGAATAATTGTCAGCTTGCCTGCTTCTATCTTGGACAGATCCAAAATATCATTCACGATCTCAAACAGGCTGACAGAGGATGACTTTATGATTGAAACGCACTTTCTCAGGTTATCATCCATATCCTCCCGGAGTGCCACATCTGCCATTCCGATAATTGCATTCATCAGGGTACGAAGCTCATGCGACATCGTGGACAGGAAACGGGTCTTTATCCGATTCTCCTCTTCCGCACTGTAGCGGTCTTCCATGATTTGTCTTGTACGTTTTACCAGATAATATAAAATGGTATTAATAAAATGATATATTCGATGGTAAATCCTGCCAGATAGGCAACGAAAATCTTAAAATGAGACATTCCCTCATAGACAACTATGAATTTGTTCGCTGAATTAATATAGACAGCAATCACCATAATGATATACGAAAATATGCCGCTTTGTATAACCAGCTTCGTATCAAAATAAAGACAACTGAATATTGGAACAAGTGCATATGTCATATAGATACCGATACGGTTATTCATTCCGAGAACACCGATAAAGATCGATAGCGTAATGAGCATATAGTAAACCATCACCCGGTCCGGCAGAATACGCATCAGCAGACTAGGGCTGATCGTAACAACAAGTCCTGCGATCAGAATGATCAACGTATATTTACTTCCGAACTCAAAAAAGCCAACATACGAACCTATAGCCACAAGTACGATGACTATGCTACACACGGCAAATATCTTTGCAATGATCTGATTGACCTGTTTTGTATTTTTTCAAACATACTGTTTTTTCTTTTCTAAAAAGCCTCTCCCGTGTTTGCGCCCCAATTATACGCATTTATCTTTTCTTATCATACAACGGATGATCGCCACGGTCAACCACAACCTTATATCCAATTCCCTGCATTCTCCGCATCATACAGCCACAGCACTCCGATGCTTCTTCTCCGGTGCAGATCTTGTTATCATACAACAGATATTTCTGCCTGACACCGACCGGTGACAGATTCGGCATCACGACATTTGCTCCCGCAAGGATTCCCTTCTCCCTGCCAAGCGGATGGATCGTGCCAAGTGCTGTCGTCGCCGGAAGAAGCACTGTCGGATGAATCAACCGGATAATTGACAACAATCGCAGCGTCATCTCAAGTGTTCCGGCAGACTCTTTTCCAAATGGTGTGTCTGTCTGCGGAATAAAAGGCCCGATTCCACACATTTCCGGTTCCAGTTCTTTAATCAGACAGAGATCCTCATATAAGGTATCAACAGTCTGATACGGTGAACCAACCATGAAACCACATCCGGTCTGATAGCCGATCTCCTTCAGATCATGGAGACACCGGATCCGGTTATCAAATGACATTTCTTTCGGATGCAGCTTCTCATAGTGTGCCTTATCCGCTGTCTCATGGCGAAGCAGATAACGTTCTGCCCCGGCAGCAAAATACCGCTCGTAGGCTTCCCTGCTTTTCTCTCCGATCGACAACGTGACCGCACAGTCCGGATGCTGCTTTTTGATCTCTGATACAATCTCACAGATCCGGTCATCGGTATAAAAAGGATCTTCACCACCCTGTAATACAAACGTGCGAAAACCAAGCCGATATCCACTCTGACAGCAGTCAAGTATCTGTTCCTTGGTCAGTCGATACCGATCCACATGGCAGTTATCTCTTCGTATCCCACAATAAATACAGTTATTCTTACAGTAGTTTGTGAACTCGATCAAGCCCCGCATATAGACCTTATTTCCATATACCTTCTGTGCTTTTGCTCTGGCACATGCCATCAATTCTTCGATCATTTCCTGATCATCTGTTTCCAGCAAAAGCCGCAGCTGTTCTCTGGTAATATTCTGTTTTTCCTGAATCTCTGTTATGAGTGTTTGCATATACGGTTTCCATCCTGTCTTTACATATAAGTAGTTTATCACATTTTACTCTTATACAACATCCACATTTCCGGATTGAACGCAAACGATGCAAAAAAAGTTCAAAGATATTGCATTTCTGTGTCGGTTTTTATACAAAAATGATGCATTTCAAATATATGCTTATTACATCAAATAAATGAACAACCGCTCATGCCCGGGCAGCGAGTTTCGACAACAGACACTGTGTCTGTAGATGACCAAGGAGATAAATACTTACATGAAACTGGAGGAACTTGAGGACATGACAACTCTTACAATCAAAACAAATGCACTGGATAACAATATACGGATCATCAAACGTCTGGCAAATGGCGCAAAGGTCATAGCAGTATTAAAGGGGAACGCTTATGGGCTTGGACTTACAAAATTTGCATCGTTCTTACAATCAAAGGGTATTGATAACTATGGTGTAACGGAGCTGTCAGATGCTGTTACCTTACGCAAAAATGGCATCATGGGAAACATTCTGCTGATGACCCCATTATATAACTCAGAAGATATCGCGACTGCGATCGAACACGATATTACACTCAGCATCACAAGTACTGACTGTGCGCATGTGATCGATGAAACAGCCGCCTGCATGAACCATCCGACAGTCAATGCTCATCTTTGCATTGACACCGGATTTGGCAGATATGGTTTCTTATGTTCCGAAGAAAAACAGATCGTCGATACCGTACAGTCACTAAAGCATGTACGAATCACAGGTATCTTCTCTCATTTTCATGCGGCTGCATGCAGAAATGAATACTATGTGAAGAAACAGTTTCAGGATTTCACCAACCTCTGTGACACGCTCCGAAAAGATGGCATTCCGGTAGGTATCCGTCACATCTCATCGTCAACCTCGATGATAAAATATCCATCCATGAACTTAGATGCCATCCGCATCGGCTCTGCCTTTCTTGGCAGACTTGCGGTTTCAAATGATTATGGCTTTCATGAGGTCTGCAATCTGTCAGCCTGTGTCGATGATATCTACGAACTGCCTGCCGGTCACAACATCGGCTATGGTCACAGCTTCAAACTGTCACATAACGCAAGGACAGCCGTTATCTCTGCCGGATATTACCATGGGCTTGGCATGGAGCGTCACACTGATTCCCGGACAAATTTCTTCTCTCCAATCCGTATTTATTATAAATTAAAAGGTACATTCCACAAAAAAGCACCAGTTGCCTGTTTCAAAAACCGCAAGCTGCCGGTATTAGGCCAGATCAGTATGAACTCTGTGATCGTAGATACAACGGGCTGCAATATCTCGGTCGGCGATACCGTTACATTTCCGATCAACCCGATCTTCGTCAACAGCGCCGTTCCGCGAGTGTATATGTAACCTGTCTCTTGTTGTCCGGTATACTACTGATACACAGGTGTATATGTATCCTGTCTCTTGTTGTCCGAGCTGCTGCCGATACACTTTGTACTGTCGTTTGCTTTTTTTCGTTATGAGATGCAAATTGTCAGCGAATGCGGGTGCCTGTATGAGCCTGAAAGGCGAGTTGGCACAGGAGCATGAGCAAATCAGACATTTGCAGCGAATAGAAAAAAACAAGACATACAAAGTGTACCGGCAGCAGCCCGGAC
>DJPV01000010.1:30810-31097 GCA_002437435.1 Lachnospiraceae bacterium UBA6403
GCATCCCCGGTCAGAGGATCGCGAGTTTGATAATCAAATAATATATAGCACGCTTCAGGCAGACGATTTCCCGTCTCCCTGTTGTAATAAATCTTTTCTATGTGTGTCATTCTGGACATAGATTTCCAGTCACAGTCACGGTAGTCTTCTTCCCGAAGATATCTGTGCTCATGTGCCTCACGGATGTAGAAGTCCCGGAACAAATCTCTCACACCCTCCTGTTCCGGGGCGAAATCCGGCCGAGTCTTCATATTCTCACGGAGATATAAGTCAAATACCAGCATTTC
>DJPV01000067.1 GCA_002437435.1 Lachnospiraceae bacterium UBA6403
AATTAAATCTGACATGATTTATACAGTTGAGAAAGAAGCTGAAAGTAATGAAGACCTTAAGTTTAGGATTGGGGATAAATTTAAAGTTTTAGAGTGTGATGGGGATGCAATACTTATAGAGCTACTAGAAAATGATAATAATCCATATTTTGTGTCGGAAAAATTGTTAAAAGAAATATCCGATTATTCGGATGAAGGTGTGATATTATGACAGTTGATTTTAATGAGTTAGAGAGAAAATTAGCAGAAAACAAGGTTTATAATGCATGAGATCGAGGGGAGATAAGAACTATGAGCTTTATTATATCTGGAGATACTCATGGACTGATTGATATCAGTAAAATTGTTAATTTTTTAATGAACATGAAGGTGAATAGACATCGGAAGATTATCTTAATTATAAATGAATAATACTATATGATAAAAATAGAAGTCAATCCGAATAGTCGAAAATATATAATATTGTGTATTTTTCACCAGATTTTTGTATGAATTACATAACTGGGCGTAGATAATGCGTAGACCAATTTCAAGGTGCTACGATAATAATTGCATAAATTTTGCGGTCAAAATTTGTGACCGCAAAACGATGAAGAAGTGGAAAATCTTTTAAGGTGAAAAACATTCACTTTGAATACGGGAATCGGTTCAAATATAAAATACAAACCTTATATGTTTATGGAATAGGGAGTATATATGTTCATGACAGTTTTGCATGGTGGGCTTGCTATTAAACGAAGTCGTCAATATAAAGAGTAAAGGAGAAAATGAACGATGAGTAGAAAAGAAGTAATTGCTATAACAAATAGGTCCGGGGAAATAACTTTGAAGGGGTTCAATTATATGAAAGACAGACTCCCGGATGATTTTGAGGTCTGCCTGATTATCGAGAAGGATGGGCAGTTGAGTGCCGGATGTTGGGATACAGGATTATTGTCTACTGAGAACGGAAAACCGGGAACTTTTAGGCAAAGTCGTGGAGGAGTTATAGAACCTGATAGTGTACTGGCGTGGTTACCGATAGAGGAAGCTCAAATAGATATAAAAATTTTAAACCATTAAAATGATTTTTATACCTATAGGTATTTGGAGCGTCAAAAAGATAGAAGCTTATTACAGCAAAAAACAATAAATTAATAGGGAACAATTTTATAATCCCCCCCACAATCGCCGTTTACTTCTATAAAAGAAACACAATATCCGAAAGCGTTAACACTGCTGTGCGCGCTGCCATTTTCAAGAAAGAGTGTTGTGTTATCCAAATATATATTCTGCATCGTGATATATGCTGGCTGTAGTTTTATTTTCTGGCTTGAAGCCCTTGTATTTCCGACACTTCAAACAGTAAGCTATAAGATACCTGTTATATTATTTTTGATTCTCTCTATTTGTTTGGGTATTTATTTCCCAATACAATTCAAATTAGGCTATGAAAGAACAAAAATGTTTTTCGTAGTGGTTATCATGGCTTCTCCAATTGGATTTGCTCAGTTTTTGAAAATAACAGAAAATCTGAATATAGAATTTCTGTCAAATATCACCCAGGCACTTCTGCTGATTGGAAGCTTCATTATAAGCGCGGTAATCTTAATAATATCGTCCATCATTTCTACAAAGATTTACAGCAGGGCAGAACTGGCATAACGATCTGTGTGATATAGTCCGACGTGTGTGTACCACGATTTGGAGGATCTTCTAAATAGATACTGCGGAATTTACCGGTGGTTTCAATGGCATTTGTCTGCACGTATTCATTTAGAGCCGTGATGGCCGTGCCGATACCTTCATAAGGTCCGCGGTAATAGATGCACAGGGCAGAGACCTCGGCAAATTCCGTTCGTTCTTTGCCGGTGAAATCTTCTTCGACAGGAATACAACATAGCAGATCCAGACCAGTATCTGTCTCATCCATTCGCACGGTGAACATGCGGGCGGACATGGACATCTTTCCGGTTTTTGCGGCAGCGATATATGTGTCACGCAGTTCCATCAGACGTTCCAAATGACGGTCGAGATTCTCCGTATTATAATAATATTCCCTGATTTCTGCGAGAGAAAGTCCTAAGGTCTGCAAAGAACGGATGGAGCGGATCTGTGTCATGTTATCCGCAGAGTAATAGCGGTATCCGCTGTTTTCATCCTTGATGGCGGGCATTAACAGTTCCATTTCTTCATAGCCTAAGATGGTTTTTCTGGTTATTCCTAAAATCTTTACGATTTCCCCGATTTTAAATAAATTTTCATCCTGTTTTTTCATATACAACCCCATTTTTTAAAAATACATCCAATAAAAGTATCCTGTGCTTGACTCGTACCTTAGGGTACGATTTAAAATAATCTTATAATACAGGAGCAGGTGTGTATGCATGTTCTTTTGCCGAGGAACCGGGCGCAGCTAATCTTGAGGTTACCGATGCCGCTACCATTACAGGCAACAAAAATAACGGCAAGGACGATAATCTCTGCCTGACAAGTTCTACATATGGAGACCGCACCTTAAACACAACACTCAATATAAAAGGAACACTGACCGGTAAGATCGGTGTGAATTCCGGTGATATTTCTGAAGAAAATAATTCAATTATTATAGCGATAGGTGCATCTGCAGATACGGACTACAGTGGAATCATTGTTAGTGACGATGATAAGTATAAGGTTGCACATGGCAACAGTGACAGAACCACATTGCTTCTTATGGATAAGAATGCAGTACCTCCTGTAGAAAAACCAGCGATCACCGGACAGCCGAAAAATGCATTAGTAAAAGCCGGAGAGAAAGCAACCTATACTGTGACAGCAACTGGCACAGATATTACATATCAGTGGAAAATAGATAGAAATGACGGCAAGGGTTTTGTAGATATTAGCGGAGCAAACAGTGCAAGCTATACGACAGGGATAACAGACAAAGACTGCAATGGATTTAAGTATCAGTGTATAATCAGTAATTCAGCAGGTTCTGTTACAACAGACACAGTAACACTGACGGTAACAGATAATACGGCATCGGAACCAGATCCTACTCCTGCTCAGTACAAAATTATTGAAGGTGCAAATAGTTCATGGACGCAGAACACAGACGGAAGTCTTGTGATCAAAGGTGATGGTGATATCTCGAAGTTCCAGAATGTCAAGGTAGATGGTGTAATTATAGATGCTAAGAATTACACAGTGACCGAAGGTTCAACAATCATTACAGTTAAAGCAGATTATCTTAATACTTTATCTGCTGACAGTCATACATTTGAGATCGTATGGACAGATGGTTCGGCAAGTACAAGCTTTACTGTCGTTGCAAATACATCTGACGACAGTGACACAGGTAATGATGATGTGGACGATAACGATGCAGACGATGATACCACAGACGATAGTGACGTAGATAAAGACGATACGGACGATGATACTACAGACGATAGCGATGTGGACGATGACACTACAGATAAAAATACTACAGACGCTGGCAACAGTAAAGATAACACAAAGGGTAACACAGACAATAAGCTGACGCAGACGAGCGATACTTTCAATCTGACACTCTGTGTAACACTTCTTATGGCATCACTTGCCGGATGTGCAGCGATTTTAGTCAGAAGAAAGAAAAATAATAAATAAGCAACCAGATATCAGCTATACATAAAAATATTTCTTAAAAAGAACCCTCCGGTTCTTACTATATGCCCTCTTTACCGGACACACCAGTAAGGAGGGCTGTTTTTGTGTAAGAGAAATGGGGATTTGCTAGAATTTTCAACGATCTGTGCTATAATGAGCACAAGAGAGCCAATATGCTTGCATGATTGGCGAACGGCGAATGGGATCATGATATAATGAACGCAAAATTACTTGCTGGCAAGGGTGCTGATTTTGCGGAATGCATTGAGTGATGAAATCACGATATAATGAACGCAAAATTACATGCTTGCAAGGATGCTGATGGGCGGGAATGATAACTGCAAAACATTTTAAGAAGTTGAAGGAGATGTATAACATGTGGTCTGTGACCAGAATAGATGAAGCTGATTATGGCTGTGAGGAGCGGATGCCCGGTGAGCCACTTCTGGTGCTGGTAACAATCGAGAGTGCCGATGGCAGAATGTGCCGGTTTGAGTGTGCTGAAAACTGGCTCCTGCAGCAGGGCATAGGTGAAGGCGATGAGTGGCCGGAGGATATCGAACAGGTGGAAGCGGACAGAGAGCATATTGACCGCATGACGGAATGGATGAACAAATACTATGAAGCCGTGGAGGAAATGGAAGATCTGTTTGATGTGGATTGAAGAGGAAAGGAGAAAGACATGTTATTTATATATTATCCAAAATGTTCTACGTGCCAGAAAGCAAAACGCTGGCTGGATGAACACAAGATCGAATACACAGAACGCCATATCGTGGAGGACAATCCATCTTATGAGGAATTAAAGGAATGGTATGAAAAAGGAGGACTGCCACTTAAGAGATTCTTCAATACCAGTGGAATGCTTTATAAAGAAATGAAGTTGAAGGACAAACTGCCAACCATGACTGAAGAAGAACAGCTTCAGCTGCTGGCGACAAATGGCATGCTTGTAAAACGTCCGTTGATCGTGAAAGATGATCTGGTGATCACCGGATTTAAAGAAGCTGAATGGGCGGAGAAGCTGTAAAAATAATGGCTATTAGTAATAGAATGTGCTAATATAAAGAAAAACAGGGGGGGATGAAGACGTGACAGACAAAGAGTTTCAAAGATTATTACAGATTGAAAAAATATTTAAAAAGTATCCTGTTGAATTGCCTAATAATGGAGAAGGTGAGACTTATGACTTAGAGGGTAAAAACTCTAAGGATAAGTTTTATCTGGATGTAGATAGAAGTGGAAAAATTGAATTATCAAAATTCAAAATACAAAATAGATATGCGATCACCAGATTACCACTTGTCAGAATAGATATTGATTCACCACCGCATATAAATCCAGATGGGACGAAGACATCCAGAAATCATATACATATCTTTAGAGAAACAGATAATGATACAGGGAATCTTCCATGGGCGTATGATTTAGAAAATTTTGAAGGAATAAATTTTGATAAGAACAATATTTATTTTATGAATGTTTTTTCCGATTTTTGCGGATATTGTAATATAAATATAGAAAATGTGCAGGGTGTGATATGATGAGTGTGCAACATGATATAGATTTTGGAAAACAGTATTTGGACTGGTTAAAACAAAATATTGATCAATATAAGGTGAATAGTACTACTTATAGAATAACATTGCCTTTTTTAGATAGAAATAATGATTGTATAGAATTATATATCATTGAACAGGGGGATGGCACATTTTATATTACAGATGATGGAGCGACGATCAGAGATCTACAGTTGGGCGGATTTGATCTGGATAGCGGTGTCAGGAGAATGACGATACTTAATTCTATTATTTCTTCATATGGTGTAACAAAAACAGAAACAAATGAATTAACAGTGAATTGTACAACCAGTGATCTGCCATTAAAGAAACATATGCTGGCGCAATGTATGGTAAAAGTAAGTGATATGTTTTATTTATCAAGAAATAATGTTCAGTCTGTTTTTTTAGATGATGTTCAGAAGTTTTTTGATGCAAATGATGTAAGATATATTGATAATATATGTCTGACAGGAAAAAGCAAATTGACAACGCATTATGATTTTGCAATAGCTCGTTCTAAGAAATCTACAGAAAGATTTATTAAGGTTGTCAACAATATGGATCTGAATGCAGCCAGAAATATTATTTTTGCGTGGAATGATACGAAGGATATGCGTCAGCGGGAAGCAAAGTTATATGCATTTATTCAGAATACAGATAGAAAAGTATCAGATGATGCTATAGGCGCTTTGAAAGAATATGGAATAAATCCAGCATTATGGACAGAAAAGGATCATTATATTCAGGAATTGACAGCATGAGTTGAGAACGAAGAAGGACAGAAAAAAGAGGACTTACCATGCAGATAGTGAATGCAACAGAAGAAGATAAAGAAGAACTATTGGCGTTATACCATGCGATGATCGGGGGACCATGTGAATGGAGTGAGACATACCCGGACGAGAACACGATCGCATTTGATCTTAAGAATGAAGACCTGTTTGTTATGAAGAA
>DJPV01000063.1 GCA_002437435.1 Lachnospiraceae bacterium UBA6403
ACGTAGCGGTACTAAACTCATCACCAGATGGTGATTCGTTAAGGACCGACGTTAGAATAGGTCTGCTTCATAAAATATATATCCCTCCGGCTTCAAATTTTTTAGGCGTTAGTTCATCATACCAATCAGTGGTATTTCCACTGCTCTATGTTAGTTTTGGTTTGAATGAGAATGAGTTGCAGTTTGGGTTAAAATAGGGTATGTTGAGTATATAATTATGTAGAATATGAAATAATGCAGAATATAGAATCGTGCAAAATATAGTGTAATGCAGAAATATTGAATAAGAGAATGTATAATAAATTACAGGGCTACAGGAGGTTACGAGAATGGCGAAGATTGATACCAGGGAGATACAGATACCATCGATATTGAAGGTGGAGAAAGACCTGCTCAGACGGATCGGAGGTTATCTTGCAGATGAGGGCATTTACAAGGTTGTGATCCTGTTTGGCAATGGGTTGATCGATATGTTTGGACATACAGTGATGGAGGGTATGGCAGACAGTGGTGTTGAGGTGCTTCAATATATGGAGATGGATACCGTTCGGATCGATGATCTGGTGCAGCTTGCATTTTCATTTCCGAATACAACACAGGCGGTACTTGGTATCGGAGGCGGCAAGGTTGTCGATGCAGCAAAATACTGTGGCTTTTTGAGAAAACTGCCATTTATCAGTGTGCCGACGTCGGCATCCAGTGATGGATTTTCCAGTGCCAGTGCATCTCTGCTCGTGGAGGGACGACGCAAATCTGTACCGGCGGGGATCGCGTATGGAATCTTCGCAGATATCGATGTGATAAAAGGTGCACCGGAAGCATTTCTGTTTTCCGGTATCGGAGATATGGTATCGAAGATCACAGCACTCTATGACTGGATTTTTGAAGAATTGCATGGACACGGTTCCGTAAATGATTTTGCGATGATGATATCGAAGAAAGCGGTCAACAGTTTTGTGCGGACACCGTTTAAAGATATTCATGATGAACGGTTTATCAAGGAACTCTTGGATTCTCTTGCCATGAGCGGTGTGGCAAATGAGATTGCAGGAGACAGCGCACCGACCAGTGGAAGTGAGCATCTGATCTCGCATGCGTTGGATCAAATGCTGGAACGACCGCAGCTTCATGGTATTCAGGTCGGAGTTGCAACATATCTGATGAGCGTTGTTCAGGATCACAGATATGAGCGGATCAATACGGTATTTACAGATACCGGATTCTGGGATTATGTGAAGACAGTCGGCATGAAAAGGGATGATTTTATCCGTGCAATAGAAAAAGCACCATCCATAAAACCATTCCGGTATACCTATCTTCATGAAGAACAGTATCGGAAGAAAGCGGTAGAAGTATTACAGTCAGATCCGAAACTGTCAGAGGTTTTACAGGCATAGTTTAAATGAAGGACGGTTAAGCGAAGGAGGAAATAGTATGACATACGGACATTTTTTAGAGGAATACAAACGAAAACTCCGCACGCCGGAGGAGGCGGTTTCCGTAGTAAAAGATGGGGACTGGGTGGATTATACCTGTTCACTCGGAAAGCCGGAGATCCTTGACCGTGCGCTGGCAAAACGCAGAGATGAGCTGTTCGATGTTAAGGTGCGCGGAAATCTGATCTCAGGACCGATCGCGGTTGCTGAATGCGATGAGAGTCAGGAGCATTTTACTTACCATAGCTGGCATTGTTCAGCATATGAACGGTCGTTATGTGACCGTGGACTCTGTTATTATATTCCGATGGTATTTCACAATAATGCCGCATATTATGAGTATTTCCTGAAGGTAAATGTAGTTATGCTCAGTGTTTCGCCGATGGATCGGCACGGATATTTTAATTATTCGGTCAATACCGGTGTGGCTGCACCGATCGTCCGGGCTGCAGATATCGTTATTGTAGAGATCAATGAAAATCTTCCAAAGGTACGTGGCGGCTATGATGAATGTATTCATATTTCGGACATTGATTATATCGTGGAAGGAGAGCATGAGCCATATCCGGATCTGCTGATGCCGGAGCCGACTGCAGTTGACCGGAAGATCGCAGAGCTTATTATTCCGTATATTGTAGATGGTGCGACCCTGCAGATTGGTATTGGCAGTATGCCAGGTGCGCTGGGAGATATTATTGCAGAGTCTGATCTGAAAGATCTCGGTATGCATACAGAACTTTGCAGCGATGCATATCTGAAGATGTATCGGGCAGGAAAACTTACAAATAAACGCAAGCGGATCGATCGTGGAAAAGGAGTATTTGGCTGTGCGGTTGGAAGCCGGAGCTTATACGACTGGATCGATGACAATCCGGGAGTGGCGGCATATCCGTTAGAGTATGTGAACCGACCAAGTGTGATAGGAGAGATTGATAATATGGTTTCGATCAACAGCTGTGTTGCCGTTGATCTGTATGGGCAGGTAGCAGCGGAGAGTGCAGGCGTCAGACAGATATCCGGAACCGGCGGCCAGCTGGATTTTCTTGTTGGAGCATCTGCATCCAAAGGTGGTAAAGCATTTATCTGTATGAGTTCAGTGTATAAGGACAGCAAGGGCGTGGTTCATTCCAGAATTCATCCACAGTTTAATGGCGATATTGTAACTTCGCCAAGAAGCCAGGTTTATTTTCTTGCAACAGAATATGGTGTCGTGAATCTGGAAGGCCGTTCCACCTGGGAGCGGGCAGAGGCATTGGTATCAATTGCACACCCGGATTTTCGAGATGAGCTGATCCGGGAGGCGGAGACAAGAAAAATCTGGAGAAGATCCAGTCGGAGATAAAGAACGGCATCTTTACCTGATTGATATACAGCATATATCAAATGTTTGATATCCTGACTGAAATGAAGATTAGCTGGAATATTATGCTTATATAGTGGTAAATTTTATTAAAAATTGGTATTATTATTATATTTGTAAGAATATTTTCGAGTATATTATTTCAGGGATGGAAAAAAGTTAGGTGAAGGGACAGAAGATTAATGAAAAAAGTCAGTAGAAAACAGTATGTACTTACGCTTATTGTCTGCTTTGCGGCGATAACAGTTCTGTCTGTACGTTATCTATGTGGCGGACAGAACATACACTGGATCAGCTGGATGCAACAAACAGTGAATTATCTAAGACAAATAATACAGTGATGCAGATCCTTGCAAAGACGATCGATGCAAAGGACAAATATACCAGAGACCATTCAGTCCGTGTTGCTTATTACAGCAGAGAGCTTGCAAAACGTATGGGTAAGTCGGAAGAAGAACAGGAGAAGATCTATCGGATCGCGTTGTTACATGATGTAGGAAAGATCCGTATTCCAGATACGATCATTAATAAGCCGGGACGGTTGACTGATCAGGAATTCTCAATGATAAAGCTGCATACAGTTGCAGGCTATCATATCTTAAAAGGAAGTAATCGTTTTGACGAGATGGCACAGGGGGCAAAATATCATCATGCTTCGGATGATCGACGAGGATAAACAATACAAAATGAAACAGACGGAGGAACTCCGTCGAAAGATCCTTGTTGTAGATGATGATGAGATGAATTTCCGTGTGATCGGAAATATCTGTAAAGAAGAGCCATTATACCAGATCTATGGTGCAGAGAGTGGAAAAGAAGCTGTGGAATTCCTGAAATCACAGAAGGTGGATCTTATTCTGCTTGATATCGAGATGCCGGGAATGAATGGATTTGAGACCTTTGAACAGATCAGACAGATCACAGATGTACCGGTGGCATTTATTACAGCGACCAGAGATTATGATATGATAGAAAAAGCCAGAAAACTGGGAGTAGAGGATTATATTACGAAACCATATCTTGCGGCAGTATTTCTGGAAACGATTCATGGAATCATGAATTAGATAAATATAAGAATTATTGAAAAAGTATGGTTCGGGGTGATGCTCCATCTGGTGTAGGGACTGAATGGAGAAAAAGAAAGGGGAAGATTACATGAAACAGGTAAATATTGACCATGAATCTGCACTGACTTATTGTGCAGGAAATGAGAAATATCTACAGGAAATGTTTGAAATGTATGCAGATACAAATTGTCTGGATAAGATCCGACAGGCATATGTGAAAGAAGATTGGGAGAATTATCGTATCCTGGTGCATTCCTTAAAGAGTACTTCACGGACAATTGGAGCAAATGAGATGGCGGATGCGGCAACCCGTTTAGAGGCAGCTGTAAAGGCTGGTGATATCGAGCAGGTGAAAGCACTGAACGATGACACTATGGAATTATATGAGGCCGTTATTGACTGGTGCAGAGCAAAGAAACCTGTATCATAAAAGAAAAGGTGAAGATAGCAGTTGTGCATATCTTCACTTTTCTTTTATAATAGGGAATATAGAATAATACAGATATAATAGGAATGAGAGACAGAAATGAAAATAACGATAGGAGCTACATTACATCATTATAATAAGAAAAATTTCATAAAGGATCTTTTGGCGGGCATTATCATCATGACAGTATCGATACCGATATCCATGGGATATGCACAGATTGCAGGACTCCCGGCAGTCTATGGCTTATATGGTTCGGTATTTCCGATCCTGATATTTGCGCTATTCTCGACATCACCACAGTTCATCTTTGGCGTGGATGCGGCTCCGGCGGCACTCATCGGATCTGCCCTGTTAAGTCTTAATATAGAGGGTGGGTCGGAAGAAGCAATGACTGTTGTTCCGGTGCTGACCTTCTTTGTAGCGTTGTGGCTTCTTGCATTTTATATTATGAAGGCGGGGAAGTTGGTTAACTATATATCGGCTCCGGTTATGGGTGGTTTTATTACAGGAATCTGTACTACTATTATACTAATGCAGATACCAAAGCTGATGGGTGGTTCAGCAGGAACCGGAGAGTTCTTTGAACTGGCAGAACATATTATAAAAACTGCGCAGAATATCAACTGGCAGTCGGTGGTAATGGGACTTGCGGCACTTGCCATATTGCTGATATCCAAGAAACTGGTTCCGAAATTTCCGATGGCAGTCCTTCTGATGGTGGCAGGTGCAGGAATGACATATCTGCTTCCGGTAGAAGAATGGGGTGTGCAGACACTTGCTTTTGTTGATACCGGACTTCCGCGTTGGGCAATACCGGATTTTAGTGTGATATCGGTTCGTGAAGCGGTGACGATCAGCCTGTCGGTAGCAGTTGTTATAATGGCGGAAACACTTCTCGCGGAGAATAACTTTGCGCAGAAGAACGGTTACCGGATCAATGATAATCAGGAGATCCTTGCATTTTCAATGGGAAATTTTCTTGCGGCATTTACCGGCTGCTGTCCGATCAATGGCTCGGTATCAAGAACGGCAATGGGAGAACAGTATCAGGCAAAGACTCAGCTTACAGGTATTGTAGCAGGTCTATCCATGATCGTTGTGCTGGTCTGTGCGACCGGATTTATCGGTTATCTTCCGGTTCCGGTGCTTACAGCCATCGTGATATCAGCATTGCTTGGAGCAACGGAATTCGACCTTGCAGCAAGACTGTTTAAGGTCAGCCGTACTGAGTGCCTGATCTTTTTCGGGGCATTCTTTGGTGTGCTGTTACTCGGCACGATCAACGGTGTATTGATCGGCATTATCCTTTCATTTACAGAGATGATCATACGGACAGCCAAGCCTGCAAGATGTTTCCTTGGAATCCAGCCGGGACACAGACATTTCCGTGATCTGAAGGAGAGCAGCCAGATCCATGCGATCTCCGGTGTGCTGATCTATCGATTCAGCAGTAATCTGTTCTTTGCAAATATACAGATCTTCCAGAGAGATATTGAAGATCATATCACGCCTGAAACAAAGGCGGTTATCATAGATGCAAGTGGAATCGGAAGTATCGATATAACAGCGGCAGACCGGATCGCTATGTTATATCAGTCGTTAAAGGAAAAGGGCATCCGTTTCTATATGACAGAGCATATAGCAGATGTCAATGAACAGCTTCGTAAGCTGGGACTTGGTTATCTGATTGAGGAAGGCTGCGTCAGACGAACGGTACATATTGCCTTAAAGGATATGGGAATCAAGCGCCCATATCCGTTAGAAGGCGGTGTGGACAACCAGCCGAGGAGTGCGTCAAGAAAGCGTGCAGATAATCGTGTTCAGGAATTTGTCTGGGCATTTGGAGCGGAGAGTGAGGATGAGATCGAGAAGCAGA
This sequence comes from Lachnospiraceae bacterium UBA6403, assembly GCA_002437435.1. Classification (GTDB taxonomy): domain Bacteria; phylum Bacillota; class Clostridia; order Lachnospirales; family Lachnospiraceae; genus Coprococcus. Next base: position 6,170 of record DJPV01000063.1, read on the forward strand.
TCCGGCTTCAGATCGAGCATCTGAAACAGAATGGTGATGTTGATGAACTTATGCATGGAAGCTGGTCCCATATGGAAGCGATGGATGAGGATGAGTGGTTAGAGCATCTGGAAGAACATCTGAAAGAGATCGTTCATATATCAGGTAAGGATGAGGAAACGATCGCCAGACGCTTTGAGGAGCATCGTAGAGAGATCCACGACCGTATTGCAAAGGATCATCCGGAACTTGCAGAGAAATTTAAAGAACGAAGACATCTGCTGGACGAGCATCTGAAAGAAAAACACCCGGAGGTCTACGAGCTGGTCGTAAAACTCCGGGAGAAAGATAATTAATTATTTCGTATCGCATCTTGTTACGATCATGTGAATGAGATAAGGAATCAGAATAACCGGGATTGCCAGATATGCCAGAAAACTGTAAGCTTTCTGGATCAAGGTCAGTAAGCCGAACTGGGCAATGCCGAAATCTGCCAGACAACAGAGAATAGCAATAATGACCTCCTTAAAAGTAATCTTTGAAAATATATCTGATTTTATGCTGTCGGACGGACGATCAGAATTGATACCGGTTCCGGCAGATTTTTTTGTCCCTTTATCGATGCTGCTGCTGATTCTGGTTACCATGGCTGCAACCATATTGACAGCAGTTGAGACTGCTCCAAGGATGATCAGAATGGAGATCAACGGTGTCATGAAGCGGCTGCCTACACCATTTTTTACCATGAATAAAGTTGGGACACTCTGCTCTGCCATTTCCGGTTTCGAGGCAACGGTCATGATGCCCAGAACCACGATCGTCATCATAATGGCATTGATCACGCAGCCGATTCCCATACTCTTGACGGCATCCTTTGGCTTGTCAAAGGATTTGGCGTGCTGGACAAATACAGCGACATTGGCGAGCTGGAAAGTTCCATATAAAAAGGCTGAATACAGGGCTTTTCCAAAGGGAAGATGATTATTTATCATGATAGTTGCTGTTTCTTTGATGGCTGATGCACCTGTGATGATGTTCGGAACGTAGACGATCAGTAATCCAACGATGATACAGATGGATAGAACAGAAGCAACTTTGCGTACCAGATCTGTTCCGAAGATAGCCACGATAAATATAAAGATACCTATGATCAAAGTACAGAGCAGGTACGGAAGTCCGGTCAAAGTACTGAGTGTCGCGCCACCTGTTGCAAATGCTACGGCAGGAGCTACACACATAACACAGATATATAGAACCTCGAATAGATTTGAAAATATTGGAGCAAACCGTCCATAGAATGCATTGTTATAGGAACGGTAATCATATACCTCGTGTTTTCTTGCAAATCTCATGCAGTAAGCGAAGAAAACGGCATTATAGATCATGGCAAGTGCAGGCATGACCAGACACCAGATACCATAGCGGACATAGTAGCTGTAAATCTGTGCGCCAGAAGCAAAACCGCCGCCAAAGTGTGTTGTAAACCATACAAATGCAACACCAAATAATATGGTACTGCTCTTTTTTATCTGTTCCATTATACATTCCCTTCTTTCTGTCTGTTTCTTTCATTTAACTGTGCCATGGCATCGGTAAGCATGGCTTTTGTTACTTTATATGGATAATGAGCGACATCGGACATTTCCGGGATACGGGTCATGGTTTCTTCCCATTCGTCTTCCGTGATCTCAATATCAGACAGTTTTACAGGAAGTTTGATCGCTTTGTTTAATGCATACACTTTTTCAAATTCATCTGTCTGACCATCTACGAGCAGAGCCAGCAGAACACCAAATCCTACAACTTCACCATGCAGATGCTTTTTTTCTATGATCGGATACTGTGTGAGCGCATAGAATATGGCATGTGCCAGACCACTGTTGTAATCGGGCGTACAGTCTTTTGTTAAAAAGATAGAAGCAATTCCTGTGGTGACAATGATCGACAGGATGACCTGCTCTACATCATAAGAGCAGATTCCTTTCTGGTGATCGGTAAATGCAGCAGGACCGTACATCAGAAGCGGGTCACGACACATTTTACTGATGGAAACTCCGAGCGAAGTAAAATGTTCCAGCCGTTCGCCTCTGGATGATATGGTTGCTTCATAGTATTTGGCATAGGTATCACCGATGCCGGCCCACATATAACAGCTTGGAGCTTTGGCAATAATCTCTGTATCAATGAAAGCATGCATCGAAGGACGGATAAAGAAGTGAGGCTTTAAGAATGTTCCGTCTTCGTTGTACATAATGGATACGGATGTACAGGCGGAGCAGTTAGATGCAATGGTTGGAAATGTAAACACCGGTTTATCATCCGGGATACACAGACATTTGACGGTATCCAGTGCTTTGCCTCCGCCAACACCAAATACCATGTCAGCTTCCTGATAAACAGGCAGTGACCGCAGGTGTTCAACTGTCTGATAGGTGCAGTCAGAGCCAAACAGTTCGGTTCCGATTATCGTGAGTTTTGTATTATTGACGGCGGTTTTTATCTTGTCAAAAGCAGCCGCAAGAGCCTTTTGTCCCCCGATGACCAGTACCGTCGTTCCGTAAGACTCGCAGACCGGGCCGATTTTGTCATAAATGGTATTGCCAATAGAATAATTTGGCAGATGAACTTCGTAATTTTCAAGTTTCATGTTTGTAACCTTCTCCCTGATATAAATTAATAAAGATAAAGAGTCTTTTGCGACTCTTTTGCATCCGAGTGGAATTGCAAAAAAAAAGGTGCACAAACCAAACGGTTTGTACACCTTTGTACATTTACTCTAAAAGTATAGCACAAATTATCTAAATATGAAACAAATAAAAATTCTGTCATATATTGTACTATACCTGAATATAAGAAAGGAAGAGAGCAATTTATGGCACAGTTTACAAATCAGGCACAGCTTCGCTATGGTAATTCCATAGCAAATTCCAATATTGCGGTTGGTGAGCTGTTAGAAGTGCTGTCAGCAAGCAAGACGGCAGTCAGAAAGACATATGGACAGAATGATACTGTAACGTATGTTATCACGATTGTAAATGCAGGAACTACAGCATTTAGCGGCATTATTATCACAGATGATCTGGGCGCATATACATTTGGAGAGGGAACTCTGGTTCCGCTCACATATATTGCAGATACTGTAAAATATTATGTGAATGGTGTTCTTCAGACTGCACCTGCTGTAACAGCCGCACCATCCCTTGTGATCTCGGGGCTTACAGTTCCGGCAAATGGAGATATTACAGTTGTATATGAGGCAGAAGTGAATGCATTTGCACCGATGGATGCAGCAGGCGCGATTACGAATACAGCAGTTGTATCTGGTGGCGGGGTTACTCCGATCACGGTAACAGAGACGATCCGTACAGAGAGTACACCGATCCTTACGATCACAAAGTCTGTAAGTCCGGTTCCTGTAACGGAAAATGGAATCCTGACCTATACGTTCCTGATCCAGAATGCAGGAAGTGCACCCGCAGATACAGCTACGGGAGCAGTTATCACGGATACATTCAATCCTATCCTGTCAAATCTGTCTGTAACCTTTAATGGAACAGCATGGACAGAGACAACAAATTATACCTATGATGAGACAACAGGTGAGTTCTCAACTGTCGCAGGACAGATCACAGTTCCGGCAGCAACATATACACAGGATTCTGAGACAGGAGTCTGGGTGGCAAATCCGGGGGTCAGCACTCTGGTTGTAAAGGGAACAATCTAGAAGTTATGAATGAATCTGGTTATTGCCGGGAAATAGTTCTGTAATTATATTTGTTTTGAAAACAAAGAACGGATGCTTCTTTGTTCTGTAAGAAGCATCCGTCTGTCTATAAATTACCCCTCATATGAAAAAGAAGTGCATCACATGATAAAAATACATCAAATGATGTTTTATCAAAGGCAATTTCATTTTATCATGATAATGTGTTGAAAACCAGAAGTGGCATTTATAAAGTTTGATCTGCCACTCTGTTTTTATTTTCAGATATCAGTTTTTGAATCTCCTGTTTTACATAGTGTTTATCCAAAATATAATCATTAAAATCCACAGAATGAAAGGTATATGTTAATGCTTGAATAATATCGGGATCGGATACACAGATAATAAAATCCAGTTCCTTATTTGGAACAAGTAAGGCATATTTATCCGGGTATAAAAGAAATGCCCAGTTATCCGATACCGGAATCTTCCTGGTGTCAAGAACGAAGAGGTTACTGTCAAGCCGCGATTTTAATTGTTCAAGAGCATTTATAATGTCTGAGGTATCAGGTTCTACATAGAAACCGGATTCGGAGATCACATGACTTTTTGCAAATTCCCGGATGCCATCCAGAGTGATGCCTTCGCTGGCATTCATTTGCTGCATAAAATGGAAATGTTGTTTTAATGTATCTCTGAAATTTTCGGGAATATATTTTTCAACCAGATCATCTGTGACCATCAGACAGGCACCGGGATGCTTCTGGATAAAGATCACTTCTTCCGCAGGAATTGATCTGGCCTGAAACTGTGGAAGATCCTTCTGGCTGAAGCTTGATAGAAAAGGTTCTGCATGATCAAATACAGAATGAAATTCTTCCTTCATAAAACCGATCAGGGATGAATCTGTCAGAAGGCAGCCCTTGCTCGCATTTGCATTTAACAGCAGACAGGCATCATCTGTTATGATGTAGAAAGGAAAAAGTACCCCGGAGTTTTTGCTGACTCTTTGTTCATTGGAATAATAGTAAATGTTATAGGTGATATTAGTTTCTTTCGCAAGAACTGATTCTAACAGGAAGGCAAATCCATCCAGCTTTTCCGTGATGTCATTTGGATTTTTTGTTTGAAAGTGCAATATCTGGGAAACAGTTGCATTTTGAAATTTCCCTGATACAATCAATGGCCGCATGGTGGCAAACAGTTTGATCCGTGATGACAAGTCAAATGGAAGTGATACCTGTAAATGATTGTTTTCTTTTTGACTGGCCTGTATTAAGAATTTTGTCAGTCCACTGATGATCTCATCCGTAGATTGGTAAAGTATAGTTCCTGTTGGTATTTTGGACTGGCCTGTATCAACCAGATGATTTGGCTGTTTGTCTTGTAATTCCTGCAATATAGAATGTGTCTGGCGGTTAGGTGATTCTGCATCAATAGTTGGAGAACCAATGATATTCAGACATTTTTCTGTGAATTTCAGATAATGATAATTGGTTTCACCCAGACGCTCCAGATAAAAAGCATCATATAAAGCCATCTCATCGGCAGCCGATATGTCAAGCAGGTGAATAATATTTGTAATCTGATCTTTAGTTGGAATACGTTTGCCGCTTAAGATCTGGTAGAAACTTGAACGGTCGATCCCGGTTTCATTGATCAGAGAATTTTTGGTTACAGATTGTGAATCTATAATAGAATTTAATAATTTATGAAAAGACATGCAGATATACCGACATTAACTTCAGATTAGTAAAACTCAGGAAGTAAATATGTAATGTTAAGCCGATCTTCCTCCTAACAATATTATTTGCAAATATATAGTTTAACTGAAAGATATTTGCGTGTCAAGTTATAAAGGTGGGGCTGGGAGAAAACAAGATCCGGAAGCAAAAAATCATACTGTAAATATGTTGATATAAGTAAAACTTATAGCCAGTCAAACGCATATCCTATAACTTAAATAGGATTTAATGGTTGACAACCGGAAAAATGGACGCTATAATCATGAAACATGAAAGGAACAAAACAGACAAAACATATCAACATAGTATGAAATGTTCCTGAGGATAAATAACAAAGAATTCATAAGAAGGAGGATAAGCATATGGGCTCAGAAAGAATCATGACAACTACAAAGAACAACATGTGTTGCTGCCAGATGATGTGTGATTGTATGGCTTTTATTTCATATGCTTTGAACACCTGATTTGTTAGATATATAGTATTGATTATCATATAACAAAGGGCAGTTGTCATAAGCATATGGTGACTGCCTTTTGTTATGCGGCAGGATGGCATTTATTGCATGGATGGAGTAGAAGCCAGTCTGATTCATATTGTGAAAAAGATTTGAAAGGAAGAGAGAAATATGGCAATCATTCAGATCGAACATGTATCTAAGACGTTTCAGACCAAAGACGGAACGATCGATGCATTAAAGGATGTATCACTGAATATTGAAGCCGGAGATATTTACGGAATCATCGGAATGTCCGGTGCAGGAAAAAGTACCCTGGTACGATGTATCAATCATATAGAAGTACCTACATCGGGAACAGTTGTGGTACAGGATAAGGAGCTTGGAGGTCTGTCAGACAAGGAACTTCGTAAACAGAGAGAACATATCGGTATGATCTTCCAGCATTTTAATCTGCTGATGCAGAAATCGGTTCTCGATAATGTATGTTTTCCACTGTTCATTCAGGGAAAATCAAAAGCAGAGGCAAGAAAGAAAGCATATGAGTTGTTAGAGATCGTTGGGTTGCGGGATCGTGCAAAAGCATATCCGTCACAGTTGTCCGGTGGACAGAAGCAGAGAGTGGCGATTGCCAGAGCACTTGCATCCGATCCACAGATTCTGCTTTGTGATGAGGCAACCAGTGCGCTGGATCCACAGACGACATCATCGATCCTGGAACTGTTAAAGGATATCAATCAGCGGTTTGGAATTACGATCGTTGTTATCACTCACCAGATGGCAGTTGTTCGAGAGATCTGTAATCAGGTAGCGATCATGAAGGATGGTCAGGTGGTTGAGCATGGCAGAACGATTGATATTTTCAATCATCCGAAGTCAGAAGTAGCCAGAGAGCTGTTACAGAAGGACGAAGGAAATGTTGCCGAACAGGAACTGCTAAAGACCACTGACAGCATAAAGAATGGAACCAGAATCCGAATCGTATATACAGAAAATTCAGCATTTGAACCGGTAATTGCAAATATGATCCTGACATTTAAAGAGCCGGTCAATATCTTAAAAGCATCGACTAAGAATGTCGGAGGCGTGGCAAAGGGTGAAATGATACTTGAGCTTCCGAAGGATTCTGTAAATGTTGCCGCGATGGAACAGTACCTGAAAGAACATGGGCTGGAACTTGAGGAATTAAGTGATAATGTGAATGGAGGTGAGGAACATGTGGACGGAACAAATTAGAGAAATGATCTTAAACGGTATCTTAGAGACGCTTTATATGACAGTTGTTTCTACACTGTTTGGATATGTATTCGGACTTCCGATGGGCGTGCTCCTCTGTATCAGCGATAAAGATGGACTGAAACCGCATCCGGTTTTGTATAAGATCCTTGATTTTATCGCAAATATCGTTCGAAGCGTACCATTCCTGATCCTGTTGATCTTACTGATCCCATTTACCAGATTCCTTCTCGGTAAGAGTTACGGATCAACAGCAACGATCGTACCACTTACAGTAGCAGCCATTCCATTTATTGCAAGAATGGTAGAGTCATCCTTGAAGGAAGTTGACAATGGAGTTGTTGAGGCTGCCCGTGCGATGGGTGCAGGAACGATGCGGGTCATCCTTCGGGTACTCCTTGTTGAAGCAAGAACTTCGCTGATCACCGGAGCAACGATCGCGATCGGAACCATTCTTGGTTATTCTGCGATGGCAGGTGCAGTCGGAGGTGGTGGACTTGGTGATATCGCAGTCCGCTATGGATATTACAGATATCAGACAGACATCATGATCGTGACAGTTATCTTACTGATCGTGATTGTTCAGGTCTTCCAGTCAGTCGGAATGCTGATCGCAAACCGATTAGACCGGAGAAAATCATAATCAGATAACCCCTGACGATGACAGCCGGATAAGTACCGGATCGTTATTGGCGGTTTACAAACAGATGTCAGGAAAGTGCACACCGGACATCCAATATATAAAATGAAAGTAAAAAAGGAAAAATAAAGAAAGCGAGGAATCTTCCATGAAAAAGACATTTAAGAAATTATTAGCACTTACATTAACAGGCGTATTAGTAGCAGGAGCCCTTTCAGGCTGCGGCAAGAAAGAAGATAAAGACAGCAAATCAGATTCAAAGACAATTACAGTTGCAGCATCTGCAACACCACATGCTGAAATCCTTGAATATGCAAAGAAGGCATTAAAGGAAAAAGGATATGATCTTCAGGTTACAGTATTTGATGATTATGTAAAGCCAAACGAGGTTGTAGAAAGCGGCGAGTTTGATGCAAACTACTTCCAGCATGTTCCATACCTTGAGAGCTTCAATGAAGAAAAAGGTACACACCTTGTAGTAGCCGGTAAGATCCATTATGAGCCATTCGGTATCTATCCGGGTACAAAGAAGAGCTTAGACGAGATCGCTGATGGTGATTCTATCGCAGTTCCAAATGATACAACAAACGAAGCAAGAGCCCTTCTGTTATTACAGGATAACGGAATCATCAAGTTAAAGGATGGTGCAGGTATCAATGCAACAGTAAATGATATTGAAGAAAATCCACACAATGTACAGATCGTTGAGCTTGAGGCAGCACAGGTTGCCAGAGTTGTAAACGAGACAGCATTTGTCGTTTTAAATGGTAACTATGCACTTGCAGCAGGTTTCTCAGTAGGAAAAGATGCTCTTGCATATGAGCAGAATGATTCAGAGGCAGCCAAGACTTATGTAAACGTTATCGCTGTTAAGGAAGGCAACGAAAACAACGAAGCAATCAAGGCACTCGTTGACGTTTTAAAGTCTGACGACGTTAAGAACTACATCAAGGAAACTTACGATGGAGCAGTTCTTCCATACGAGGAGTAAGCCGCTCGCATCCCGTAATAAAATACCCTGAGACAGATATGGTGAAAAACTCATTTCGTATTCTATAAAGTTCGTGCACTTATTTGTCAGCAGCCGCCCTAACTCACCCTGACGGGTTCAGACAAGGGCTTGGTGCTGACAGTTAGCACAAACTTTATCACGAATACTTCATGAATGTTTTTTCACCATATCTGTTTCAGGGCTTTTTTTATTGCGGGATGCTATTCACGATCTTTCTTTACGAGGGGCTTATACTTCGTTATGAAATATAAAATTCCCCGACTACTGTATTGATAAGACATTCACGGAGTTTTCGTAATTCTGCTTGCGCTAACTGTCAGCACCAAGCCCTTGTCTGAACCCTTTAGGGTGAGTTAGGGCGACTGCTGACAAATCAGTGCGCGAGCTGAATAGAAAACGGAGTGAGTCTTTCAACTACAGTAGTCGGGGGAATTTTATATGTTTAACAGAGACGATTCCTCGTAAAGAAAGATGTGGATAGGATGTGGTGGCAGAAAGCCCTGAAACAAATATGGTGACACCCTCTTTTCGTATGCTATAATGATGCCGACAGGCAGATGGTAGTGTGGCTGCCTGCGGGTAAATATAGGCGGATAGAAGGAGCCGGTAGAGAGTGTTATGAAGAAGATTTTTATTGTGGAAGATGATAAGAGCATATGCATGGAGCTTGTTGAGATTTTGGAGAACGAAGGCTATGCAGCATCTTATCTGACTGATTTTGAACATTCAAAGGAAGAGACCTTGGGAGCGGGCGCAGATCTGATTTTGATGGATATTAATATTCCGGGCATAAATGGCAGAAATCTGTTAAAAGAGATTCGAAAAGAATCGGATATCCCGATCATTATGGTGACCAGCCGTACTTCTGAGATGGACGAGGTTTTGTCGATGAGCTATGGGGCAGATGATTATATCACGAAACCATATAATCCGACGATCCTTCTGCTGCGGATCGCAGCTGTGCTGAAGCGGATGGAGGGAAGCCAGAACGCAGCATCTTATCGTGGGGCTGAAGTGAATTTCAGTAAAGGAACGATCCGGTTTGGTGAGAAAGAACAGGTGCTGACGAAAAATGAGATGATCATTTTCCAACGGCTGTTAAGCAGTAAGGACAAGATCGTATCCAGAGACGAGATCATGACAGATCTATGGGATAATGAGGAATATGTAAATGATAACGCACTTACGGTTAATATCAGCAGACTTCGGACAAAGCTTGCGGAGCTTGGACTGCCGGATGCGATTGAGACAAGAAAGAAACAGGGGTATCGTCTGATATGAGATTTTGGGAATACATAAAGGATAAAGCGGGTATCCTGACCGGATATCTGTTATTTATAGCGATCATGTTAGTTGCTTTCCGTGCGATGCGGACGTCATGGGAGCTGACGGTGATTTTTCTCGTACTGGCAATTTTGTTTTTACTGCCTGCCATTTTAACAGATTACATAAAACGAAGGAATTTCTATAATTTCCTTTATGCACATATGGAGCAGCTGGATCAGAAATATCTGGTTGTCGATACATTAGAAGAGCCGGGTTTCTACGAGGGAAAGCTGGTCTATGATGCGTTATATGAGATCAACAAATCCATGACGGAGCATGTGAAAGAGTATCGGCAGAGTGTGGATGATTTCAAGGATTTCATCGAGATATGGGTACACGAGATCAAGCTGCCGATCGCAAGTCTGGTATTGATGTGCCACAATAATCAGGACAAAATACCGAAGAAATATGAGGAACAGGTGAATCGTCTGGACGCATATGCCGATCAGGTGCTGTATTATGTCCGGGCAGAACATGCGAGCAAAGATTACCGGTTTGATTCGGTGCGGATCAAATCGGTTGTGAATAAAGTGGCGTTGAAGAATAAAGATATGCTGTTGGAGAGTAACATTTGTCTGGATGTACATGATGTTGATGTCAGCGTTACGACAGATGCCAAATGGCTGGAATTCATGATAAACCAGATCATGAGCAACAGCATCAAATATATGAAGCCGGATAAGGATCGGCAGATCCAGATCTGGACGACAAAAGAAGATAATAATGTCACACTTCATGTCTGTGATAATGGAATCGGAATCTCCGAAGCAGATCTTCCCCGTGTGTGCGAAAAATCATTTACCGGTGAGAATGGACGCCGTTTTGCCAAGTCAACCGGTATGGGCTTATATATCGTAAAAGGACTGTGTAATCAGTTAGGCCACCGTCTTACGATCACTTCCAAAGAAAATGTCGGAACAGACGTCGCTGTAACCTTTGGCGGAAACGACTATTATCTCGTGGAAGAATAAAACTATACTTTACCATGTGCCCCTTATCTGACAGACAGATAAAGAATGCCAAATGTCTTAACCTTACAAAATTGTAACCTTCTGTAACATAAGAAAAACGACACTCCCCCTTGAAAACAATATACTCACACTTGTAAACAGGAGATGAGGTGTTGACAATGAAACCAACAATCAACACTTTATCCGAAAAATAATAATTGTGTGGTAGAAAATTCGCTGTTCCATTAACAAGATGGAAAAAATTTGTGTAGGTTGTTTTGAGTATTGGTTATCCCTAAAATCCATAGAGCGGCCGACTGAGTGTTCTGATATCCTGTGCCATGTCGTCGGAGCAATGGTTTTATCGCGACAGAGACATGTGCAGATAGGATGTCAGAACATGAAGAAAGGCAAACGTGATTTTACGGGATGATCAATACCGAAACAACCTATACAAATGAAGCAATGTATAGGATGGAACAGAGAATTTGTTCAGCCGCAGATAGGAGATAAAAGTGGAAACAATTTTAAAGATTGAGAATATCGAAAAGTATTATGGCAGCAAATCGAATATGACAAAAGCCATAGATAATATTTCATTTAGCGTAGAAAAAGGTGAGTATGTTGCGATCATGGGAGCATCCGGAAGTGGAAAGACGACACTGCTTAACTGCATTTCCACGATTGACCGCGTCAGCAGCGGTCATATCTATGTAGGAAGAGATGATATCACAAAGCTTCGCGGCAACCAGTTGAACCGCTTCCGCCGGGAAGAACTGGGATTTATCTTTCAGGATTTCAACTTGTTAGATACACTTACAGCATATGAGAACATTGCACTGGCGTTATCGATACAGAACACTCCTGCAAAGAAGATTGATGAAAAGATAAAGAAGATCGCAAAGGAGCTTGCGATCGAAGAAGTCCTGAATAAATATCCATATCAGATGTCCGGTGGTCAGAAACAGAGAGTGGCATCCGCAAGGGCGATCATAACGAATCCGAAGCTGATCCTTGCCGATGAACCGACAGGAGCACTGGATTCCAAATCTGCAAAGCTGTTGCTTGAAAGTCTGAAACATCTGAATGAAGAACTGTCAGCTACGATCCTGATGGTAACACATGATTCCTTTACCGCAAGTTATGCCAGTCGCATCCTGTTCATTAAGGACGGCAAAGTATTTCATGAGCTTCGTCGTGGAGCGGACAGCAGGAAAGAATTCTTCAACAAGATTATAGATGTTGTAACATTGCTTGGAGGTGACTTAAATGACGCTCTTTAAGTTATCCCTTAGCAATATGAAGAAAAGTTTGAAGGACTATGCGATCTATTTCTTCACACTGGTTCTTGGTGTAGCAATTTTCTATATCTTTAATGCAATCGAGACACAGACTGCAATGTTGAAGATCTCAGCAGATACCAGAGAGATCGTAGAACTGATGGCAAATATTATTTCCGGTGTCAGTGTATTCATTGCATTTGTACTTGGTTTCCTGATCATATATGCCAGCCGCTTTCTGATGAAACGACGCAACAAAGAATTTGGCTTGTATCTGTTGCTTGGAATGGGTAAATGGAAAGTATCAAAGATGCTGTTTATCGAGACGCTGATCATCGGTCTGGTTTCGCTTGGCGTTGGCCTTCTTGCCGGTATCGGACTTTCCCAGTTTACCAGTTTGTTAGTTGCAAATATGTTTGATGCCGATATGTCATCTTTTAGTTTTGTATTTTCTGGTTCTGCATTTGTAAAGACCTGTTTTTATTTTGCGATCATCTATGTGGTAGTGATCCTGTTTAATACGATCGCGATCGGACGATGTAAATTGATCGACCTGTTCCAGAAAGGAAGAAGATCAGAGACAGTAAAGATGAAAAATCCATGGGTATCAGTATTGGTATTTCTGATCGCAGCAGCAGGGCTTGGATATGCTTACTATCATATTAATGCAGATACTACAGCCCTTTATATGAAAGATGTCTATATCTGCATCGGACTTGGATGTGTCTGTACATTCCTGATCTTCTGGTCAGTTTCCGGTATGTTGTTCAGAGTAGTTTCTTCCATAAAACGCGTTTATTATAAAGGCTTGAATTCATTTGTTGTCCGGCAGATGAGCAGCCGTGTAAATACAAATGTACTGTCAATCTCGATCATCTGTATCATGCTATTTGTTACGATCTGTGTGCTGACATCAGCACTTACGATCCGAAATGGTTTAAATGAGGGATTAAGAAAGTATGCACCGATCGATATAGCGATTGGCAGACAGGTAAGAAGTTCCGATTATGATATCGCATCCGGTAAGGGGGCAGATAAGGATGCCTATTATGACCCGACATGGGATAAGAAGGATATCATGGAGATATATAAGGAAAATGGAATTGATATAGCATCCATGTTTTCTTCTTATGAAGATATCTATGTATACGCCCTGCCGGATCTCACATATAGTGATACATTCAGTGAACAGGCATTGGATGATTTCCTTGGTGATGGTCTTGTGTATGGTGTGGTCGATGTAATGGAAGATGTTATGACCGTATCTGATTATAACCGTGTAGCTAAGCTGTGTGGGTACAAATCGGTATCGATCAAAGATGATGAATATGGAATCATAGCAAACTACAATCAGATGCTGAAATATAGAAATGAATCCCTGCATTCAGGCAAGGAGATTCAGGTAAATGGTCATACATTAAAACCGGGTATGGATAAATGTCAGGATGGAGATATCCAGATATCCACGCAGGCAATTAATACGGGTATCATTATTGTACCGGATGAGGTGCTTGCCGGAGTAACACCGATTTCCGAAAATCTGCTTGCAATCTACAATACGACGGATAAGGATAAGATCATGGCAAGAAATGAACATATCGGTTCTTTAGTGAAAGCAGATATGGATGTGAATCTGAGCCTGAATACGAAAGAAAATGTAAAAGCTGCCAGTATCGGACTCGGCGCGATCGCTTCCTTTATCGGATTATACATTGGAATGATCTTCCTGATCTCCGGTGCAGCGATCCTTGCATTAAAGGAACTGTCAGAAAGCACCGATAATGTGGAACG
>DJPV01000043.1 GCA_002437435.1 Lachnospiraceae bacterium UBA6403
ATCTGTCCACCTGGTATCTGCAGGATATGGATGAAGGATTTGCTGTTATATTGATCGTGGTTCTGTTAGTTGCATATATATTTGCAATCTTTGCAGTCGGAGTTATCAGAAATACGATCCAGATGTTCACATTAGAGCAGGTGAAAGACTATGGAATCCTGCGGTGCATCGGAGCGACGAAAGGACAGTTAAGCGGCATCATCTATCGGATGGGAGCCATGCTTGAGATTGCCGGACTGCTTGCCGGTATCGTGGTGGGAGGAATTGTCAGCCTGATCCTCGGATTTATATTTAAGATCAGCGCAGGCTTCCATATCATTCCGATGATCCCGATCCTGATCACTTATCTGGGCGATATGTATTTCGTAATGCATGAGAATGCCAAGCTGGTAACGAAGATGACGCCGGTCAGTGCAGTCCGTGGTGAATACAGGATCAGGAAAGAAAAATTCCGCCGTCATGGCGGCGGTCTGATGGGAAAGATATTTGGAATCGAAGGCGCATATGCCAGAAAGAGCGTCCTTCGAAATAAAGGAAGATTTATAAAGACAGTAACAGCCATGGTGTTCAGCATATCAGCGATCGTACTGATATGCAGCTGCTGGGGACAGATTCGGAAATACTGGAAGGAAACGGAAGGAAAATATGGAGAATATCAGGTCAATCTGACATCGTATTCGTCAGCTTCAACGAGTCTGGAAGAAGCGCAGAGCACCTTGCCGTCTGCGGAGGTATTTCGGGATCTGTCAAAGAATAACAATGTGGTAGCGTCCAAAAAGGTATACGCCTGTGTGGGAGATCTTGTAAATACAGATTCTTATACAGGAAAGATCACAGATGAATTCAGGACAAAGGTCACGATGGGACATTATTACGGTGTCTATATGGATAAGTTAAATGGAACAGGAGATACATCAGAAGATAAAGATCCGGAAGTTACCAGAAGTGTAGCGGAAACTATGGTAAACAGTGCAGATGTGATCGGATGCGATGATTCAGATCTGAATGACCTTACAAGATATCTGAAAGCAGGAACAACGGAACTGTCAGAGAACGGTATTCTGGTTGTGGCAGGAGGAAGCTTTAACAGCTGGGATCTGGACGGAGATGCATATGGGGAGGAGTTTGATACCTTATATGATAAGCCCTACCATTTTGACACTTACCATTTTGAACTGGGTGATACGGTTCAATTAGTTGATTTTGCTTTATATCAGAAAGAATGTCTGAAAGCAAAGGAGAAGATCGATCAGGAATTTGAAAAACAGCAGAAAGAAGCTGGTACGACAGAAGATAGCGACAGTGAAGACGGCACAGTAAAAAATGCGGAAGAGCGGACTTCCACGCGGCAGGAATATGTGGAATATAAGAAGATTAAAGACCGGCTGATCGCGGAGGGGCATTATAAGACCTATAAGGTAGACGGTATTCTGGATCTTGAAACGCAGGTATTTGAAGGAAATTCTGACCGACAGATATATATGCGGCAGGATGATTATTTTGATCTGACCGGATATGGGGAAAATGATATTGCCGGTATGAAATATAAGATCGATATGGATCATATATCAGTCAGTGCTGTAACAGAACTGCTGTCTTATAACGGTGATTCCTTATATGGAGAGGCCATGCAGATCTGTGTATACCTGAAAAGCTTTGTCCGGTATGCAGTTGCAGCAGTACTGTTTATCTTCGTATTAAGCTCGGTAAACATCGTGAATACGACAGCCGGAAATCTGCATCTGAGACGAAAAGAATTCGCACAGCTCCGGGTGATCGGAATGTCCAGAAAACGCCTGTTGAAAACAGTTATGTTAGAGGGAGTTATGACGACGGTCGTTGCGAATGTTTTCGGCTTTATTATAGGTGTTGGTTTATCGTATGGATTCTTTATCTATCTTAATATGGTGCTCGATGTAGGCAAGTCTATAGCCTGGTGGGCATTTGGAGTCGGACTTGTGGCATCGGGGCTGATCATCTGTGGAAGCATCTGGCTGGCGATCAGAGATCTTCCGATAGCAATGGTAGAAGATCTGAAGCTTGAGGAGTAAGCGTGACATATAAACCTGATACAGCGGACGAAGGGCTAAACGGAGTCGCTGCATTGCAAGGTGAAAAAACAGAAACGTAATAAATATGTAGATAAAAATTATAGAAAGAAAGATCTGCGGGAAATGCAGAGAAAAGAGGGTACGCTATGGAAATTGTAAAAATGGAACATGTAACAAAGATATACGGAGAAGGAAATACCAGAGTATGGGCGCTTGATGATGTGAACCTGACAGTCAATAAGGGCGAGATCGTGGCAGTTGTCGGTGCATCCGGTTCAGGCAAATCCACCCTGCTTCATGTTATGGGTGGTGTGGATACTCCAAATGAGGGAAATGTCATTGTAGACGGAAAGGATATCACAAGACTGACGGATGAGGAGATGTCAGTCTTCCGTAGAAGAAAGATCGGATTTGTATTTCAGGCATATCACCTGATCCCCGTGCTGACAGTAGAGGAAAATATCAAGATGCCGATTCTGCTCGATCACAGAAAACCGGATCGTGATTACATTGATCATATCATCGAGATGTTAGGCCTGAAGGACAGACGAAAATATCTTCCAAACCAGTTGTCCGGTGGACAGCAGCAGCGTGCAGCGATCGCAAGAGCACTGGCAAACCGCCCGGCACTGATCCTTGCCGATGAGCCTACCGGAGCACTTGACTCCAAGAATGGAAATGAGGTTATCACCCTGCTTCAGGATTCTGTTAAGAAACTGGATCAGACGTTGGTGCTTATCACACATAATATCGATCTGGCAAGGGAGGCAGACCGTATCGTGAGGATCACGGATGGAAAGATATCAGAAGGAGAGGAGATGTAGAGATGAAACGAATACTTACAATCTGTATGGTATGTGTACTTGGATTCCTTGCAGTATTCGGATATAAGGATACGATGGCTTCTGTATCGGCAGCAGAGCCAAAGGTTATGGTAACGGATTATAAGATCAAAGAGAATGAAGTAGTGGCAGGTGGAACCTTTACACTTGAGGTTACGATCAGGAATACCGCAGATAAAAAGATCAGTAATCTGAAAATGGCAGTCGCTTCCGAGGGAGGAGAACTGATTCCGTCATCCGGCGCCGGAACCGGATATCTGGCAAGTCTGGAAGGCGGAGAGACTTATACATTTGAATTCCCGATGCAGGCAGCAGCCAATCTGGAAGAAAAGGCTTATAAGCTGACAGTGACAGATGAGTATGAAGACCGCTATGGCAATCCGTATACCGTGACAGATACGATCTATCTGCCGGTTACGATCGAGCAGCGCGGTGAGATCACCGGTGTATATGCAGAATCAGATGTGACACTCGGAGATTCTATCGAGATCATGGGAAGTGTCAGCAATCTGGGAGCATCTACCCTCTATAATGTAAAGGCAAAGATCGATACAAGATTTACATCTGAGGGCGATGTCTATATCGGCAATATCGAACCGGGTAAGAATGGTTCGATCGATATACTTGCAAACACAACGAAGACGACAGGCACCGGCGGTGAGATGGGTAAGCTTATCGTTACATATGAAGATAAGTCAGGAAATGTAACAACACTGGAAGAGAATTTCTCAATCAGCGTAAATGCACCTGTCTATACAGATATTGAAAAAGTAAAAGATGTACAGAAGAAGGATTACAGCAAGATGATCATAGAGATCGTTGTCGCTGTGGTTGTTGCAGCACTCATTGTTATCTGGATCATTCGCAGAAGAAAGAGGAAGAAAGAAATATTGGAGGAGTTCTAAATGGGTTGGATCAGTCATTTATGTTTAATGAATATGAAAAGACGAAAAACCAGAACCTTTCTAACCATACTTGGAGTTGTGATCGGTGTGATCTCTGTTGTGACCCTGCT
>DJPV01000064.1 GCA_002437435.1 Lachnospiraceae bacterium UBA6403
ATTCAAACTCAATCGTTCCAGGTGGCTTACTCGTCAGATCATACATTACTCGATTGACACCCTTCACTTCATTAATAATTCTTGTCATAACTCTCTGCAATACTTCAAACGGAATATCCGCGCAGTCAGCAGTCATGAAATCGCTGGTGCGTACGGCACGAAGCGCAACTGCATAGTCGTAGGTACGTTCATCACCCATAACACCAACAGAACGCATATTGGTAAGAGCTGCAAAATACTGACCAAGTCCTTTATCAAGCCCTGCTTTTGCAATCTCCTCACGGTAGATGTAGTCAGCATCCTGAACAATTTTAACCTTCTCAGCAGTTACTTCCCCAACGATACGGATTCCAAGACCCGGACCTGGGAATGGCTGACGGCTAACCAGATACTCTGGAATGCCAAGCTCACGACCAGCTTTACGAACCTCGTCCTTGAATAAAAGGCGAAGCGGTTCAACGATTTCTTTGAAATCAACATAATCCGGAAGTCCACCTACGTTGTGGTGGCTCTTGATCGTTGCAGATTTTCCAAGACCGGATTCGATTACATCAGGGTAAATTGTTCCCTGTACTAAGAAGTCGACAGCACCGATCTTCTTTGCCTCTTCCTCGAATACACGGATAAATTCTTCACCAATGATCTTACGTTTTGCTTCCGGCTCAACAACTCCTGCCAATTTCTGATAGAAACGATCCTGCGCATTTACACGGATGAAGTTCAGATCATATGGACCATCCGAACCAAATACTGCCTCGACCTCATCACCCTCGTTCTTACGAAGAAGTCCCTGATCGACAAATACACAGGTAAGCTGCTTGCCGACTGCCTTGGATAACAGAACGGCTGCAACCGATGAATCTACACCACCGGATAATGCACAGAGCACTTTACCATTTCCAATCTTCTCACGCAGACTCTTGATCGTATCTTCAACGAAAGAATCCATCTTCCAGTCACCGGAGCATTTACATACATCCATGACAAATGCACGAAGCATCTTCATTCCTTCTTCTGTATGCATAACCTCTGGATGGAACTGTGTTGCATATAAGTTCTTCTCTGCATTTTCCATTGCCGCAAATGGACAGTTTGGAGTGGTTGCAGTTGATACAAATCCGGCTGGTGCTTCTGCGATATAGTCGGTATGACTCATCCAGCAGATCGTTGATTTATTTACATCTTTAAACAAAATGGAATTCTTATCCACTGTTACCTCAGTTCTGCCATATTCACTGACCGGAGCAGTTGCTACCCTGCCACCGAGCACATGTGCCATCAGCTGTGAACCATAACAGATTCCAAGGATTGGAATGCCCAGTTCAAAAATTTCCTTGCTGTAACTTGGTGAATCAGCCTTGTATACACTATTTGGTCCACCAGTGAAAATAATGCCTTTCGGGTTCATCTTCTTAATCTCGTCGATGCTCATAGTATACGGATGTACTTCTGCATAGACATTACACTCTCTGACCCTTCGTGCAATAAGCTGATTGTACTGACCACCAAAGTCCAGTACGATAATCAATTCCTTATTCATGAAAGTTTCTCCTTTATTTTTCTTAACACGTTATTTTTGATTATACCATGTAATTACTCTATTTTCTACACCTAATCCGGCTCTATTTTACCTTCCCACGCAGTACTTCCAGACCCTTCTGATACTGTGTATCCTTCGCGCCCTGGAAATCATCTGCCGTATAATCTTCCGGAAGTTTTACTTCGATATCAGGAGCTACGCCCTTCTTATGAATATCATTTCCCTTTGGAGTGAAATATTTGGCAGTTGTAAGCTTTATTGCCGAACCATCAGAAAGAGGAATAACCGACTGTACGATTCCCTTTCCATATGTGTTTTCTCCGACGATCGTCGCAACACCATATTCCTTTAATGCCGCTGTCATGATCTCGGATGCGCTTGCACTCTCTCCATTTACAAGCACTACCATCGGAAGATCAAGCTGCTCATCATCCGTAGATTCATAAGTTGATAAAACATTTCCATTCTTATCTTCCTGATATACGATCTTTCCGGCTGGAAGCAGATAATCACACATATCAACAACTGTAGCTAACATTCCGCCCGGATCTGAACGAAGGTCGATCATCAGCGCTGTCATGCCCTGAGACTTCAGATTCTCTACAGCATCCCTGAATAAATCATTTGTATTTGCTACAAACTGTGTTACACGGACATAACCGATCTTCTTATCTGTATCTGCCATAAAATAAGAAACGGTACTGTTCTCCAGTTTTTGTCTCGTAATAGTTACAGTATGATATTTTCTCTCACTTGGTCTGTAGATTTCAAGAGTTACATCCGTACCCTCTTCTCCACGGATCTTTGTAACCAGATAGTCCAAATCATCAGATTCCTGAATTTCATAATCATCTATCTTACAGATCAGATCGTCTGGTTTGATATCTGCCTTGGAAGCCGGTGAATCTTCTGTAATGCTGACTGCGATCGCATATCCGGTTTCCTCATCCTGTCTTACGACAACACCGATTCCCGCATATTCTCCGGAACTGTCTTCCTGTAGTTTTGCGTATTCCTCTGGTGTATAATATTTTGCATATGGATCATCCAACGCCTCGATCAGTCCTGCATATAGACCATTCTGCATATCCTCGTCTGAGGTGTCAAAATAATAGGACTTATCGATGATCATTTCCAGGCTTGCAAGTTTCTCCAATGTGTTTTCATCTACAACCGAACCATTATAATCCAGATTATTATGTCGCTTTCCGGCATCTGAATTCAGATCACCACTCTTTGAATTATCCTTAGCAAAAGAACAACCCATCATTCCTGCGCATCCGGCTATGACCGCCGCACCGAGAATCCATCTTTTTAAATTATGTCTCATGTTACCTCCAGTGATGCATTTTTCGCATCCGCGTCCTTTCATAAACTTGAAAATATACATTTAACCGTATATCGGATCATAAATTTTGTACAACCTTATAGGTATTCTGTAAATTTTCTTTTATAAACGACAACAGACAAATCCAGTTTTCACCCGATCTGTCTGTTGCTTTATCCTATGTGTAATTCTGTAAAATCTCATAATGCTGAACGGTCATCACTTTCCTGTGAATTCCGTCTTCATCTCATTTTACAGGTAATCCAGAGGATTTACATAAGTTCCATTTACCATTACACCAAAATGGCAATGAGAACCTGTACTATATCCGGTACTTCCTGCCTTTGCAATTACCTGTCCCTGTTCTACTGTCTGGCCTACACCAACTACAAGCTGAGAATTATGCATATATACAGTAGAGATACCATTTCCATGATCGATCATAATATAATATCCTGCAGATGAGCTGTACTGAGAAATAACAACCGTACCTGCTGCCGATGCAACAATATCACTACCGGTTGGACATGGAATATCAATTCCTTTATGGTTGGAACTTGCACCTGCTGTAGGTGATGTTCTTGGTCCAAAATATGAACTGATTCTGCTTCCCTGCGTAGCAGGCCACATAAATGAACCACCACTCGGTGTATAATACTGTGGCGTACTACTTCCGCTTCCACCACTGCTCTGCTGCTGTGCAGCCTGTTGTTCTGCAAGTTTTCTCTGCATTTCTGCGATCTGAGCATCAGCCTCATCCATTTCTTTCTGATATTTCTCAACCAGAGACTTCTGTGCGTCGATATCCTGTGAATATTCAGCAATCTTCTGATTCTTTTCATTGATTGCTACATCCAGATTTGACTTCTGTGTTTCCAGATCAGCTTTAACATCTTCAACCTCTTTCAGATCTGTCTCAAGAGTTGTCTCATACTCCTGAATCTTCTGTCTGGTGTCGATCAATGCATTTAGCTGTTTCTGGTCATAGCTTGAGATCTGCTCTACATATTCTGACTTGTTTAACATATCAGTAAATGATGCTGATGACATCAATGTATCTATGTACTCAACTTCTCCATTCTCATAGAGATACTGAATACGCTTCATCATTGCTGCATACTGATTATCTTCCTCAACCTGTGCTGCCGCAAGCTTCGTCTTCGTATCACCGATCTCTGTATTTAATTTATCTTCTTCTTCTTCCTTTGCAGTGATCTGTGTCTGAATATCTGAAACCTGCTTATCCAATGCTTCAACATCGCTGATCAGCTTATTCTGCTTTTCTTCCAGGCCATCTAACACGCCCTGAGCTTCTTTCTTATTTCCTTCCGCTTCATTCTTACTGTCCTGTGCATCCTGAATACTCGTTGCCGATACCTGCGAAACAGGTGGCATTGCTGCGAGTGCAACCGCACATACAATAACAAGCGCCGTTTTTTTGAATTTCTTCATTAACGGTATCTGAAATTTTTTCAAAATAAAAACCTCCTCTTATACTTTCAAATGTTTTCTGGTAGTGATCAAACTACCAAATAAACCTACACCTATACCTAAAATAAGACCAGCAGGAATCATTGTCTTAAACAATTCTTCCTTACTTACAAATGCAAATACAGATGTAAGTACTGCAAATCGTCCTGCCACATATTCCAGAATTTTCTGATACATAACATATAACAGATAAAGCGGAATAACAGAACCGACTGCTCCGATAATAATACCTTCTATTATGAATGGTGCACGTACAAAGAAGTTCGTTGCACCGATCAATTTCATAATTGCAATCTCTTCCTTACGAACTGTAATACCGATAGTGATCGTATTACTGATCAGGAAGATGGATACCAGCATCAGAATCACTACGATTCCGATAGAAGCATATCCTACTAACGATGACAGTGTCGAGATACTGTCAGCTGTAACTTCAGAGCTTCTGACATTTCGTACACCATCTAAGCCTTTTGCAAATGCCACAAACTCCGCCTGTTTGGACACATCCTTCAGCGTTACTTCATAAGAAGCAGAATTCTTTAATGGGTTATCATTCCCAAATGCCGCCTTTGCAGCCTCAGGATCATCATAATTCTGCTCACAGAATTTATCAAATGCTTCATCTGCACTGATATAATCCATTGTGTTTACATAATCAAGAACTCGTATCTGTTCACCAATCAACTGAACCGTTTCGTCTGGAATATCCTCATCGAAAAAGATCGATATCGTTACATTATTTTCCAGATCCTTCATCCCTGACTGAAAGTTTACAACAACTGCATATACAATACCAAATATGAACAAACATGAAATAATTGTACCGATTGATGCAAGGGAAAACAATATATTTCTTCTGATGTTTGTAAATCCCTGTCTCAGGATATAAAAGAATGTACTAATCTTCATCTATATAACCACCTTGTTTTTCATCGCTGATAACCACACCTCTTTTCAATGTGATTACTCTCTTTCGCATCTCATTTACAATATCCTTATTATGAGTTACGACAACCACTGTTGTTCCACGTTTGTTAATATCATCAAGCAGTTCCATGATATCCTGAGAATTCTTCGGATCCAGATTACCGGTCGGCTCATCAGCAAGGATGATTTCCGGATTGTTTACCAGTGCTCTTGCCATGGCAACTCTCTGCTGCTCACCACCGGAAAGTTCCTTTGGATAAGACTTATACTTGTCAGCAAGACCGACAAGTGTCAGCATAGCCGGAACCCTACGTCTGATGTATCTGGCAGGGGTCTGAATAACTCTCTGTGCAAATGCAACATTTTCATAGATGGTCCTGTCCTTTAACAGTCTGAAATTCTGGAATACAACTCCAATCTTTCTTCTGACCTTCGGAATATTCTTTCTTTTTATGGTTTTATAATTATATCCTGCCACACGGATAGAACCGGAGGTCGGATCTAATTCCTTTAATAAAAGCTTGATCAAGGTTGTTTTACCTGATCCACTACTGCCAACGATAAAGACGAACTCGCCTTTCTCTATATTAATATTAACATTCTTCAGAGCCGTCATACCACCTGGGTAGGTCATAGTAACATTCTCTAACTCTATCATAATGGTTTCCTTTCAAATTTAACATCTGTACTTTCTCTCTCTTTACTTTTGCAAGTATAGCAGTAAAATGTGAAATATATGTGTAAATCCTGCATACAATATATTACAAAGAGTCCAGATTCTTCCTTATTAATAGTCTAATGACTCCATATACTTCATGTACTTAACAACCATCAATGCAATCTTAAATGTGATCGCATCCTCAAATACACGAAGATCCAAACCTGTGCTTTTCTGAAGCTTATCCAGACGATAAACCAGAGTATTTCTGTGGATATATAACTGTCTGGATGTCTCTGATACGTTCAGGCTATTCTCAAAGAACTTATCTATAGTCGTAAGTGTCTCTTCATCGAATTCATCCGGCGACTTACCATCGAAGATCTCACGAATGAACATCTTACAGAGTGGAAGTGGAAGCTGATAGATCAGACGTCCGATTCCAAGATTACTATATGCGATAATGTTCTGGTTCTCATAGAAAATCTTTCCTACATCCAATGCCATCTTAGCTTCTTTATAAGAACGGGATACTTCTTTAATCTCATTTACGATCGTACCATATGAAACATGAACAGAAGACATAACCTCTGTATTCAGCATATCTACGACAACTTTAGCAATCTTATTCATATCATCATAGGACTCTGTCTGTTTTACTTCCTTTACGAGAATAATATTCTTCTCATCCACAGCAGTGATAAAATCCTTTGTTTTCGTAGAAAAGATATTACGAACCGTCTCAAGGGCATTTGTATCCTTCTCATTCTTTGTCTCAATGATAAATACGATTCTCCTTACATCTGTATCAATGTGAAGTTTCTTTGCCCTGTTATAAATATCAACAAGCAACAGGTTGTCTAACAGCAGGTTTTTGATAAAGTTATCCTTATCAAAACGTTCTTTATATGCAACTAAGAGATTCTGAATCTGGAACGCTGCAATCTTACCCACCATATAGGTATCATCTGTCTCACCTTTTGCAAGCAGGATATGCTCTAACTGGTTATCATCAAACACCTTGAAGAACTGGTAATCACGGATTGCCTGACTCTCTGCAGGAGAATCTACAAATGCAAGTACTGCTTCTTCACAATCATCTACATCCTTAAATGTAGACGCAAGAATCTTTCCTTCTGTATCAAGAACACACAGGTCGGTTCTTGTAATATTCTTTAATCCATCAATCGTATCCTGAAGTATCTGGTTCGATATCATATATTCTACACTCCTTATTCTTATATTCGGATTACGTATTCTTTCCTTATCCATTCTGCCTGACGGACAAACCTCCCGGAAAGCATACGAATAACAAAATACACTACTGTACTTATTCTAAATCATATTGCGAAAAAAAAAAAGGGAAAATGCAGAAATTTCTGCATTTTCCCTGTTTGTTTATAAATATTTAAGTATGTATGATCTATTAGCTTACTAAGATCTCTTCTGTTTCCTTATCAAAGATATGGATCTTGCTTAAGTCAAATGCGAACTGTACTGTATCGCCAGGTCTAGCTGTTGTACGAGCATTAACTCTTGCTGTGATATCAAACTGATCGATTGTGAAGTATAAGTATACTTCAGCACCTAACATTTCGTAAATATTGATTCTTGCATCAATAACGCTTTCTGGTGATGACTCAATGAAGAGCTGCTCATCATGGATATCTTCTGGACGAATACCAAGAACAACTTCCTTATCAACTGCGTCAAGTGCGATAAGTCTCTCAGCCTTGCTATCTGGAACTTTGATTGAGTGTGAACCAAACATTAAGAGAATGTCTGCTCCAGACTTAACTACCTTACAATCAATGAAGTTCATAGGTGGCATACCCATGAAACCAGCTACAAATAAGTTACATGGCTTATCGTATAAGTTCTGTGGTGTATCTACCTGCTGAATAATACCATCCTTCATAACTACGATTCTTGTACCAAGTGTCATAGCCTCTGTCTGGTCATGTGTAACGTAGATGATAGTTGTCTGTAATCTCTGATGTAACTTGGAAATCTCAACACGCATCTGTACACGAAGTTTCGCATCAAGGTTTGAAAGTGGCTCATCCATAAGGAATACCTTAGGCTCACGAACGATTGCACGACCCATAGCTACACGCTGTCTCTGACCACCTGATAAAGCCTTTGGCTTTCTGTCAAGTAAGTGCTCAATGTCAAGAATCTTAGCAGCTTCATGAACAGCCTTGTCGATCTTCTCCTTTGGAACCTTTCTTAACTTAAGTCCGAATGCCATGTTGTCATATACTGACATATGTGGATACAGAGCGTAGTTCTGGAATACCATTGCGATATCTCTATCCTTAGGCTCTACGTCATTTACAAGCTTGTCGCCGATCCATAACTCTCCTGAGCTGATATCTTCAAGACCTGCGATCATTCTAAGAGTTGTTGACTTACCACATCCTGAAGGTCCAACGAAAATGATGAACTCCTTATCTTCAATTTCAAGGTTGAAATCCTTAACAGCATTGAATCCGTTAGGATATACCTTATAGATGTTCTTAAGTGATAAACTTGCCATTCTGCAAATACCTCCGTAAATATTATATAGTATTGTTTTATTTATTCATTCGTTCTGAACATAGTGTCATTTTACAACATTCCCCTTCTTTAAACCATATGATTATTGCCCAAAAAAAAATTTAATGTTTTGTTTGTTTTGTATACGACCGCAAAAAAACTAACATTTTGACGATTTTCGCATCGATTTAAGAAGATTTAAGGCGAGAATTTTGTGAAACCTTCACCAAAAACCTCTGTTACCTGCCCTACAATGACAAAAGATTTTTCATCAATTGTCTTTATTTTATCCTTTAATTCTACTAATTGCCTACTTGACAAAACCGAAATTATCATTACACGCCCCTCATTCGTATAACCGCCCTTTGTTTTCAGTACTGTTACACCTCTTCCGATATCATTCATGATACAGGATTTGATCTCATCGCATCTGGAAGAAATAATATAGACCAACTTTCCATGTCTGATTCCCTGTACGATCACATCCGATATTTTGGTGGATATTGCTATCGCTATAACTGCATACAGCATATTTTCCACACCGAATGCAAGACCACCGGCTATTACGATCGCTATGTCTATGGCACCAAGAAATAACGGTGCACCGATATCATTCCTCAAATGATTCAATATCAATGCCATAAGGTCTACGCCGCCGGATGATGCATTCTGCCGGAACATAATGCCATAAGCACAGCCAAAGATAACACCGCCAAGGATCATATTCAAAAGTCTGTCATGTGTTGCAAGGGGAAATGCAGGGATAACTGCCAGAAATACTGTAGAAACAGCCGTTGTATATGCTGTTCTTATCATGCTCTTTCTTTCAAGCAGAAAATATCCACATATAAATAGCGGAACATTAATAACCAGATTTGTCAACCAGACCGGAATTCCGGTTTCCACGCTTTCCGTCAGATTTTCTATTATAATACCAATTCCGGTCACACCTCCGGGAACGATCTGTTCGCTGTTAAAAATCCATACAACGCCAAATGACATTAAAAACGCTGCCACCGTTAACAATACATAAGTTTCTATCGTTTCTCCGATATCTTTCATACAAATACCTTTCATACAATTTTTTATATAGTATGTCCGATTTCTCCTAACATAGTCATATAACGTTATTGGCAACAGTTATTAGCAAATATCTTCATCGTGTGCATAGAATATCCTTTACACGCGGTCTCAGCTAAAACAAAAAACAGGCTCATCACACTTCTGTGATAATACCTGTTTTTCTGTCCGCACAAACAATCTGCATTAATAATCAATCTGATCTTTCAGTCATCCTGTTATTCTAATTTTTAATATCGCTTGTTCCGACGATCACAATAATATCATATCCGTCAATCGGCACATCGAAATCGGATGCTGATAATGTGTCTGTTGTTGACATTTCCGGTGATGAGAATTCTGCAGCAAGATCTGCACCATCATATGAACCGGATACGCATACCTTTGATGTTGCAATAGCCGACTGATTATAAGTACCAACTTCTACCGAAGTATATCCTTTACCCTCTAACGCTGTCTTCCATGCCCCGGCAACTCCGCCGGTTCCAGTTGCATTGATAACAAGAATCTTTGCATCTGTAGATGCGACCGTACCAGCTTCGTCCGATCCATCTGATCCACTGTTCTCTCCATCTCCATTATTGAATGTCGGATCATTTTCATCCTCTGCTTCTGTTACAATTTCTTTTCCTGTCGTTGTCTTCTTACTGTCTTTCAGAGAATTATTCTTTACTAATGTCTTTATAAGCAGTGCTCCCATTATAACAATGCCGAATGCAAGAATGATCACAACGGCTCTGAGCATTGTTTCCAGAAATAATCTCAATACTTTTTTACCCATTTTCTGGCCTCCATCTTATTTATAAAATATAATGCTTATCCGGGAATATCCGATCTGTTCATCCATTTATCAGACTATCAATCCCATGCATCACAAATGCACCAAAATCATTACTTTTCTGTATTTCTTTACTATACCTGAAAATTCACCTAATGAGTATACCAAACGTACTTTTAAATTTCAACCTGCATTTCCAATTTCTTATTTCCTCTGCGACAAATCATATCATTATAATTTTGAATCTCTTTTCCCTCGCATTTCTCAGATAACAAAAAAATCCCTATATGATATACACACAGGAATCTTTTATATATACACCGTTATACAAATTCAAATTCGACAACCTTCTGCCGCTTATTTCTGTACTCGTTTTTTCCCGCAGACTTCACAAACTTCTCCACTGTTTACATGTCCACATCCCCAACATGTCCATTCAACAGTTTCTGTCTCCCGTTTCGGCTGCTGACTCGTTGTCATCGTAAAATTCTTTGATATGATCTCAACATTTCCATCTTTATCAACTGTTGTCTTCAGATCTGCCGACGTGTTTGCAGCTGCAACCTCACTTTTTTTCTTTTTAATAAACTTTATTCCCATAATCTCTACCCCATATCTGTGCAACTTTGCATAGATTATTTTATAGCAATATTAACAATTTTTCAATAGAGAATTAGGGAAAATGCAAAACGTTTACTGCCCTATTGCCATCCACCATCAAAGGTCAGTATCTGGCCGGTCAGATAACTTCCGGCATTTGCTACTGTTACGATGAAATCTGCGGCCTCTGTCTCTGTTCCCATCCTGCCAAATGGAATCTCCTCTTCCAGTGTCATTTTTTCTTCGGATGACAGATGTCCATTCATCGTAGTATCGATCGCTCCGAATGCAATGGCATTCACTGCTATTCCGCTCGGTGCAAGTTCTTTCGCCAAAGCTTTCGTAAATGCATTCACTGCACCTTTAGTTGCTGAATAAGCCACCTCACAGGATGCACCTACATTACCCCACACAGACGAAACATTTATGATCCTCCCCTTATGGGCATGTACCATATGTGGGACGACCTGGCGGCATGCATTAAATACCGATGTTATGTTTGTATCCATGATTCTCTGCCAGTCTGCTTCCTCCATATCAGTAAGCAAACCGATATAAGATATCCCGGCATTGTTCACCAGCAGGTCAATCTCCTCACCAAAATGTTCAGTTACATGTCCGATAAACCGTTTTATAAATGCAAAATCGCCGGCGTCTCCGGTCTCAGCATAACAATCCGCGCCTTGCGCAAGCACCAACTGTCTGACTGTTTCCAACTTTTTCGGATGGCGAAATGATGTGATCGCAATTTTTTTATATTCTTTTGCAAGTGCAATCGCCGCTGCCGCACCGATTCCTGTCGATGCACCAATGATTATCGCTGTTTTCTGTTTCATTCTTTCTATTCTCGCCGTTCTTTCTATTTAAAATATTAATCTGCCTGTAATATTAACCAGTCTTTTAGTTGTAATTTAAATATAATATCAAATATTTAAAATGTGATACCCAACAGATTGATCAACAATCCCCAGCATACGCTGGTAACATACAAGGTTCCAACCACCATAATGTTTTCTTTCAATCTGTGACGGTTCATCCGGAATAACACCAGAAGCCCAACTCCTGCACTGACAAGTAATCCCGACATCATTGCTCCAGCACTGAGCATTCCATCCAGATAAAGTTCTGTGATAATAACAGACGGTGCACAGTTCGGTATCAATCCGATAAGCGCGGCCATAGCTTCTCCAAGAAATGGCACATCTCCGAGAAATCTTCCAATTGCATCTTCTCCGGCAACGCCGATAATGATATTTAACACAAACGATACCGCCAGAATAAATACTGTGATCTTCAACGTATGTTTTAATGCTGACATCCAGATTCCATCTTCGCAATTACAATGTTCCTGCTCGCACAGATCATGAATATGCTTTTCTTCTATATCTGTACCATCATAATGGGTATGCATACTTTTTCCATCGTGGGTATGGACATCTTTATAATTATGCGTATGTCCTACATCGACTGTCTGTGCTGACTGAACAGAATATCCAGAATGCTTTTTTTTATCATCTATACTACTGTCTGTGTTCTCGGAATTATCTATCTTAGAAGAAGCTGCTTTCTTCGTTTTTCTTCCTACCAAGTACCTTCTGCGTATATATTTATTTGCAAGATCAACCGCATAACCCGTAACGATTGCAATGCACATTTTTGTAAGCAGGATACGAATGATCGTACCGGCATTTACCGTATGCGAAA
The DNA here is from genome assembly GCA_002437435.1 of Lachnospiraceae bacterium UBA6403. Taxonomy (GTDB): domain Bacteria; phylum Bacillota; class Clostridia; order Lachnospirales; family Lachnospiraceae; genus Coprococcus. The sequence goes on from DJPV01000064.1 coordinate 12,644, forward strand.
TTAAGATTGGAAGCATCTCATCAGAAGTTGACATAAATACTGCAAGTACTACACCTGCCGTGATCACGCCACCACTGTAAAGATTTGCTGCCACACAGGAAAATCCGCATTGTGGAACGATTCCGAGTGCACCACCTGCCAATGGCCCAAATGCACCGGCAGACTGCATATAATGTTTCTGTTTTTCCTCCGTTCTCTGTTCCAGCCATTCCATGAGCAGATAAGTCACTAATAAGAATGGTATTAATTTTACACTGTCGATCAGTGCATCCGAAAACGAATCAAATAACAATTTCATACTATCCATCTCATTCCCGAAAATATAATTTGCAACCAAGTTGCATTATCAGATTATAGCATTATTTTATCCAATGTCAACTGCTATTATCAGAAATATTCAATTTTCAAGATTGAAATTCCTGTTATCTGTTTTTATTTTTCTGTTTTCTTCTTTTCTTTCTTACTACATTCGTCACAGACACCATATAAAATGGAATCTTTGCAGCAAAGTGCAAACCCATGATCGGACAGAATATGCTCCGATATTTTTTTCATAAAGTCGCAGTCCAGATGGATGACTTTTCCACATTCGGAGCATTGCAGATGAAGATGTTTCTGACATCGGGATGGCTGTTCTACATACTGATATCCCGCCTTTTCGCCCTTGTCAGCCACATATTTCATCAGTGTCTTCTCTGCAACCAACTTATCCAGATATCGATATACAGTTGTCTTATTTACAGAGCATTTTTCCTGATCCATATATTTTATAATATCCGACACATGAACGGCGCGATCTTTATTCTTGATCAGGTAATCAAGGATCATTTGTCTGCTCTTTGTCTGATATTCATGTTTACGTTCCATTTTGATTCCTGCTTTCTGTTACACATTCTGTCTATACTTTATCTTCCTACCGCATATTCCAGCTACTGCTGCATATTGTTCTGCATCTGCACCGGTGCGCCCTGATAATATGGTGTGTATGGAATATTTCTGAGATCCTGATTTCTCATATACTGAACATACGCCAATCCTTCATCAGAATATCCAAATCTTGCATTCGGACATGCCTGTGCTAGTACATTTAACAGCTCCTGTTTGCTCTTTCTTCCTCTTGCCAGTACATTAATTGCAACACGATTCTTCGGGAAACGGTTTTCGATCACATACTCACTTCCCGTTGGAATAAAGTTCGTCGATGTTGTATGCAGATAGACCAGATATACATCCCACAGCCAGGTCATCTGCGTCGGCTGCTTCTTATTTGCAAGCACCTTATCGGAAATTAATACATATTGGTCTTCGTATATTACATGTGAATATAACTGATCTGCCATTTCTAAAAGCTGTGGGTTAAATTTCAAAAATCTGGTCTTTTCCGGGCATACAATGTTCCGGATTCCCATAATAATGAACACTACACCCATCAGTGTAAATATTCCAATCGCAATAGCTGCTCCAACTCCGTCATCTGCATCATCTGTCAGTACCCCTATCGTGATCAACCCGAAAAGTATCGTCAGAAAAGCGCCACCAACAATTGCTATTATTCCATTTTTCTTAATTCTTGCAAGTACAATATCTCTCCCCATTGTAAGATCCTCCTTCTTCTTATGTATTTGGCATCTTGCTTCTACATTATACGAAATAGTCACAATCGTTTCAACGAAAAACGAATCTTTTCTATAATGCAGAACCCCGGAACCGCACATCACGATTCCGGGGTCTTATATTAACATTTACTATATAATAATTGTTGTCAGATTTCGACTGGCAGTTGATTAGCAAACACCCTGAGCAAGCATAGCTTCTACAACCTTTTCAAAACCGGCAATGTTAGCACCTGCAACATAGTCGCCTTCTACACCATAACGCTTAGCAGCGTCGCTGATGTTAGCGTAGATTGTCTCCATGATTCCCTTTAACTTGCCATCAACTTCTTCAAATGTCCATGAAAGTCTCTCTGAGTTCTGGCTCATTTCAAGTGCAGATGTAGCAACACCACCAGCATTAGCAGCCTTACCACCTACGAATAATACGCCATTTGCCTGTAAGTATTTAGTAGCCTCTAATGTTGTAGGCATGTTAGCACCCTCTGTTACAGAGATAACACCATTTGCAACTAATGCCTTAGCATCATCCAAGTCTAACTCGTTCTGAGTAGCACATGGTAATGCAATATCACCCTTAACATTCCATACACCGTGCTCACCATTCTTCTTCTCATGGTATTCAGCGCTTGGTCTGGCTGCTGCGTACTCTGTAAGACGTGCTCTCTTAACTTCCTTAACTTCCTTAAGTAAGTCAACATCGATTCCTTCTGGATCATAGATCCAACCTGTTGAATCTGAACATGTTACACACTTAGCACCTAACTGATGTGCCTTCTGGATTGCATAAATTGCAACGTTACCAGCACCAGATACGATACAAGTCTTACCAGCGATATCAATACCGTGATCCTTTAATAATGCGTTTGTTAAGTATAATAAACCATATCCTGTAGCTTCTGTACGAGCAAGCGATCCACCATATGTAAGTCCCTTACCTGTAAGAACGCCTTCGAATGATCCACGGATTCTCTTGTACTGTCCGAACATGAAACCGATCTCTCTTCCGCCTGTTCCGATATCACCGGCAGGAACATCGACATCTGCTCCGATGTACTTGCTAAGCTCTGTCATAAAGCTCTGGCAGAATGCCATGATCTCTCTATCTGATTTGCCCTTAGGATCGAAATCAGAACCACCTTTACCACCACCGATTGGAAGTGTTGTCAGTGAGTTCTTGAAAATCTGCTCAAATCCAAGGAATTTGATAATACCTAAATTAACTGAAGGATGAAGTCTTAATCCTCCCTTGTATGGTCCAATAGCATTGTTAAACTGTACACGGAAACCTCTGTTTACCTGAACCTGTCCATTGTCATCTACCCAAGGTACTCTGAACATGATCTGTCTGTCCGGCTCTGTGATTCTTTCAAGAATCGCATTCTTTCTGTAGAGTTCCTCGTTTGCATCGATACAAGGTCTAAGTGAATCAAGAACCTCTGTTACTGCCTGTAAAAATTCTGGCTGGTCAGCATTTTTCTTCTTTACGATCTCCAGCACTTCATCAACGTATGACATCTTAAAATCCTCCTTAAATTAATTATAAGTAAATCGCATATATGCGAAATTCATTTGGAGTTATATTTTCTCTTTAAGAAAATTTCCACTTAAGATTATAAACAAAAGACTTGGATTTATCAAGTAAAAATATGTTTTTTATGAATTTTTTTATCTTTTTAACAAAAAAGCAGGATTTTCTTAAGTTGCAATGCGCTAAAGTGCTAGCAAATCAGCGGGATTTATGCAGTTTCGCTATATTGAGCTTATTTTTCATATGTGTCTCATCTAACAAATCATGATCGTGATGCTTCATATTCATCCATAGAAGTCCTGATCTCATCTTCTGTTGCTGCCATCGCCTGCAATGTCATAGTCAAAAGCTTCTCAAGCTCCCAGCCCAACTGTGCAGCACCACGTTCGATCACTTCTCTGGAACAACCTGCGGCAAATCCCTTGCTCTTGTATTTCTTCTTCAGTGACTTCAGTTCCATATCCTTTGTACTTTTTGACGGACGCATCAATGCCGCTGCCCAGATCAGACCGGTCAACTCATCTGCTGCAAACAGAACCTTCTCCATCTCATGAACCGGTTTCACATCAATGGTCGTACCACATTCCACTGTAATTCCATAGCCATGCGAGCAAACCGCATGGATAATGTCCTCTGATACCCCACCGTCTCTTAAAAGCTCCGGTGCTTTCAGACAATGCTCTGCCGGATACAATTCGAAATCAATATCATGAAGCAGACCTACAATGCCCCAGTATTCTGCATCTTCGCCATAACCAAGTTCATTTGCATACCATTTCATAACAGCCTCAACCGTAAGCGCATGCTGAATATGGAATGGATCCTTATTATATTTCTTCAATAATTCAAATGCGTCATCTCTTGCAATATATTCCTTCAATGTCATAACCTCTTTTCAATATTTTTTGTTTTGCGTTCATTATATCGCGATTTCATCACTCAATGCATTCCGCAAAATCTGCATCCTTGCCAGCAAATAATTTTGCGTTCATTATATCGTGATTCGCACCTCAAAAAGATTCCATTATTTTTAACCGGTGTATAAATTTAAAAATAAATGGATGGTATTACTATTGTACTGCAAGCCTTTCCGCGCGCCGATAATTAAGTTGCGTCTTTTGCAACTTTATGTACCGCCGCGACGAAGAATAGAGCGAAAGCGTCTTGCGAAATAACAGATAATACCATCCTTTATTTTGTTTCAAAGACTATATATTAATTGAGCCCCTTGAGGTACTCGTCAATGCCTTTTGCTGCTGCCTTTCCTGCTCCCATAGCAAGGATAACTGTAGCTGCACCGGTAACCGCATCACCACCGGCATATACACCGGTCTTTGTGGTCTGTCCATTTGCTTCATCTGCAACGATACATTTCCACTTATTTGTATCGAGTCCCTTTGTTGTAGATGAAATCAGTGGGTTTGGTGAAGTACCAAGTGACATGATAACTGCATCCACATCCATAATGAACTCAGAACCAGGAATCTCAACCGGTCTTCTTCTGCCGGATGCATCCGGCTCACCAAGTTCCATCTTGACACATTTCATACCCTTAACCCATCCTTTTTCATCTTCAAGGATCTCAGTTGGATTTGTAAGAAGATCAAAAATGATTCCTTCTTCTTTTGCATGATGTACTTCTTCTACTCTGGCAGGAAGTTCTTCTTCACTACGTCTGTATACAATATGTGTCTCAGCGCCAAGTCGAAGTGCAGTTCTTGCAGCATCCATTGCTACGTTACCACCACCGACAACGGCAACCTTTTTACCAACCATGATAGGTGTATTAGAACCTTCCTTATAAGCCTTCATCAGGTTACTTCTTGTCAGGTACTCATTCGCTGAGAATACACCATTTGCATTCTCACCCAGAATACCCATGAACTTAGGAAGTCCCGCACCGGAACCGATAAATACTGCTGAAAAGCCTTCTTCCTCCATCAGTTCATCAATGGTTACAGATTTACCAACTACAACGTCAGTCTCAATCTTAACACCTAAGGATTTTACATTTTCGATTTCTTTCTTTACTACACCATCTTTTGGAAGACGGAATTCAGGGATACCATAAACCAGTACGCCGCCTGTCTCATGAAGTGCTTCAAAGATTGTTACATCATAACCCATCTTTGCAAGATCTCCTGCACAGGTAAGACCGGATGGACCGGAACCGATAACTGCAACCTTCTTGCCATTCTTCTCTGCTGCCGGTTCCGGCTTAATGCCATGCTCTCTTGCCCAGTCAGCAACGAAACGCTCCAGTTTACCGATAGATACAGGATCGCCCTTGATACCTCTGATACATTTACCCTCACACTGAGTCTCCTGTGGACATACACGACCACATACAGCAGGAAGTGCTGATGATTTGCTGATCACCTGGAATGCTTCTGCAAATTCGCCCTTCTTTACATGAGCGATAAAACCAGGAATATCAATTGAAACAGGGCAGCCCTTTACACACTGTGCATTCTTACAGCCGATACATCTTGCTGCTTCTGCCATTGCTTCTTCTTCATTATATCCATAACATACTTCTTCAAAGTTCTTTGCACGAACCGCAGGTTCCTGTTCACGAACCGGTACTCTGTTTAAAACGTCCATTATTTGTCACCTCCACATTGTCCGCATCCACCATGATGGGTGTCGCCTTCCTTGGCTGCAAGATATGCTCTGCCTTCCTGTGTCTTATAGATCTGCTGACGTTCCATCGCTTCTTCAAAGTTTACAAGATGTCCGTCAAATTCAGGTCCGTCTACACATGCGAATTTTACTTCACCGCCAACTGTTACACGGCATGCACCGCACATACCTGTACCATCTACCATGATAGGGTTCAGGCTGACAACTGTAGGAATATCAAGCTCTTTTGTAAGCTTACAGACAAACTTCATCATGATCATCGGTCCGATTGCTACACATACATCGTACTTGTTGCCTGCGTCTACAAGCTTCTGGATCTCATTTGTTACAACACCCTTGCTTCCATATGAACCATCATCTGTTGTAATGTAGAGATTTCCGGCAACTGCTTTCATCTGTTCTTCCAGAATGATAAGCTCTTTGGATCTTCCACCGATGATAACATCAACAGCTACTCCATGCTCATGTAACCATTTTACCTGTGGATATACCGGTGCGGTTCCTACACCACCGGCTACAAATAAGATCTTCTTATTCTTTAATGTCTCTAAATCTTCTTCTACTAATTCTGATGGACGGCCAAGTGGTCCAACAAAATCTGTAAAGCTGTCTCCAGCCTTTAAATTCTTCATCATCTCTGTTGCTGCACCTACTACCTGGAATACGATAGTGATCGTGCCTGCTTCTCTTGAATAATCGCAGATTGTAAGAGGAATTCTCTCTCCATCTTCTGAGCCTCTTACGATTACAAACTGACCCGGAAGACAGTTCTTTGCTACTCTTGGTGCTTCCACGTCCATCAGATAGATCGCATCTGTCAACGCTTCTGTTCTAACAATCTTAAACACGTTTTTATCCTTCCTTTCTCTTTTCCTGTCTCTCCGCACAAGATTCAGGAATACTACAATGCCGAAATCGCACAATATAGCCCATTATAGCATCTATCAACAAATGCTGTAAAGGTATAATTTTCAGGCATTTTCATATAATTTTTACACTATTCAAAACCGGAAAACAGATCACTTTCTATCTGACTGATGTCTTCAATCGGTATGATCGTGGCATCTGTCATGATCACCGCTCTCCTGTACAGGTCGATCCGCTTAACAATACCGGAATGCGTCACATATTCTCCTCCGGCTTTTCTCTCATCCTGTACAAAATAAGTAATATCCACCTGCTGTTCTGTACCTATATTTGCTGAAATAATATTTAATTTCTCATTCAGTTCTTCCAATGTTTCATCACTGAGCACCCGTTTCTCATCCGTCCGTCTGGCAGTCTCCCGAATCGCCGCCGCATGTCCTGTCAATGCTGCAAATGGCGCAAATTGTGCCGCCCGGTCATAGAGAGACATCTGCGGATGTGTCTTTGAAACAGGGTGCTCCAAATGAATGATATCATCATATTTATGGTTGTTCTGATCCTGCATATATTTCATACCTCTTTTTCTTTACTATCTGCTCCGACCGCTTTCCCGCATACATTGTTCTTACCATTCCATGAAAGCCTTATATTACAAATATATCTTCACCGGGGTTATGCCTTATGTCCGCCAATCTGTGCATTTCTGTCTTTCGCCGTTGCTCCCTCCTGCAGGTTCATGCCTTTCAGGATCGCATTTTTACCATATTTCTTCTTAATGCTGAGCACGGCTTCCTGCATGTGGCGCTCCCGTTCCAGATCTGCTTCTTCTTTCTCTTTTTGTTTTTCTACAGCCTCATAATCTGTAAAAAAATCAAGCTGTTCATATGCATCGTCATTCGTGACAGTATGTTCATCTACCAGCTTATTTGCACTAATGTTAATTCTCCGGATCAACAGGTCTTTATTGACGATCCGATCATACAGTTCCATAACCGCATCCATAAGCATCTGCGTCGATGAGGTCTGCCGCTTCAGATTGATCGTTCCATGCGCATGCTTCGGAACCTTTCGTCCATATCGATCCGTCGTAACAGCACCTTTATATTTCTTTCTTCTCGCCGGGTCTGTCAGATTGTCAATATCATATCCGATAGTAAGCACGATCTGATCCGTAACAAGTCCCTTTTCCACCAGATCAAGCGCCATAAGATCGGTCATTTCCTTCACAACCAGCCTTGTCTTATCAAAATCATACGGACAATGCAATACCTGTCCGGTGCAAATGCTGTTTGTCTCCGGTTTATATGCCTTGATCTGCTCCATCGTGCAAGGCTCATATCCCCATGCATGATCGATCAGCAGTTCTGCATTAATGCCAAATAACTTATATAGTAAATCTTCATTATATAGTTCATTTGCCTTTCCGAGCGAACATCTCGCCACATCACCCATCGTATATAGCCCATATTCCGCTAATTTCTTCGCATAGCCCTGACCGACACGCCAGAAATCCGTGATCGGTCTGTGGTTCCACAGCTTCCTGCGGTATGACATTTCATCCAGCTCCGCAATCCGCACTCCGTCCTTATCCGGTTCGATATGCTTCGCAACAATATCCATCGCGATCTTACAAAGATACAGATTCGTTCCGATCCCTGCCGTTGCTGTGATTCCGGTCGTCTTTAACACATCCTGTATCATCATCATTGCAAGTTCTCTGGCTGTCATGTGATAGGTATTCAGATAACTGGTCACATCCATAAACACTTCATCCACCGAATATATATGAATATCCTCCGGTGCAATATATTTCAGGTAGATGTCATATATCCGCGTACTGTATTCCATATAAAGCGCCATACGTGGCGGCGCAATAATATAATCAAGCTGAAGAGCCGGATCTGCACCAAGCTTCGTGCTGTCATCCGATGTCCCGGTAAAGTGATGATCCGGTATCTTCCGTCTTCTTGCATTATTTGCCTCCCGAACTTTCTGAACAACCTCAAAGAGTCTCGCCCTGCCCGGTATTCCATATGCCTTAAGGGAGGGGGATACTGCCAGACAGATCGTTTTCTCTGTTCGGCTCGGATCTGCCACCACAAGATTTGTGGTCAGGGGATCTCTGTTCCGCTCTCTGCATTCTACAGAAGCATAGAAGGATTTCAGGTCGATCGCTATATAAGTTTTATTCTGTTCCATTTATCTATGCTCCTTTCGTATATTTTATCTGCCATCATCCGGCGGTTGTTCTTCATTTTATGCCACGCTTCAATTATATGTAAAATAAATTGTTTTCTCAATGGGAAAATACGGATACAAAATAAAGCACCACCTGTTTTCGACACTGATATGCCCCCTGTCAAGCAGGCAGGTGAAATATCACACTATAACAGGGCGTTTATTTCGGCAAAAAAGTCCAGATATTTCCACTTCACTCATTTCGGTTACATCCTTGATCTGCTCTAAGGAATAGCCTTTCTTATGCATTTTCAGGATAACCTCAGCTCTTTCTTCCGATCTTCCAACAGTTTGTTTATCGTTAAAATATGTACTATTCTTCCGGCTTAAAGTTACAATGCATGTTAGCTTTGTCTGCAATTGTGAACGCACGCATTCACAATCTGCTCATCTATTATTTCATTTCTCTCAATTACCACACATTATATTTCTTAACCAAACCCTGGTTATCTCTGAATTGACAACAAATGGCTCTGTGAACTATAATAAGACATGTCCTTTAATTATCCCCTCTGGTTTATGTTTTATCTAATCAGGGGGGATAATTATTTCATTCTTTTATAGTCATCCACTTACCAAAAGTTACATCAAACAGTACTGTTAATTATATGATTGAACAGATGAAGAAAGCATTGGAAGAAAAAGATGCCACTTTGTCTGAAATGGATGCTGCTTTGTCTGAAAAGGACGCTGAAATTGCTGCATTAAAAGCTCAGCTTGCCTCGCTAAGCAAATAAAAGGAGCCCTATTAGATCAAAAAAATCCTATGGTCTTCTAACTGATTTACACAATCACGCAACAGATCATAGGACTTTTTTGTTTCTAATCATCTTTTTTATATTTCATCTTTTTGCTGTAAATATATATCCGTAATCACCCACTCAGGTTCTACGATATACTCCAGCTTACCATCATATTTCTTTACAACACGACGCATACTTTCGATTCCGTATCCATGATATTCGTTGTCTCTCTTTGTTGTTTCAAAATCACCTTTTGAAAGTGCTTTATATCTTGTGCTATCGTATGTATTCTTTATCTCAAAATGAATCATATTCTCATAACTTGCAGCTTTGAACAGAACATACTTATCACCATTACTATGTAAACAGGCTTCCGCTGCGTTCTCCAAACCATTCGAAAGCAGTCCGCTCAGGTCAACATCCTGAATCATTAATTTCCGTGGCAGTTTACCTTCACATTGAAACTTAACATCTGCATAAACTTCTTTCGTAACAATTCCATTTATGATAGCATCCACCATGTAATTTCCAGTATACAACACATTTTTCTTTTTCAACTCTTCGCTCTGTTCCGAAAGCTGCGCCAGATAATCTTTTATTTCCTCCAATTCCCCTTTAGAAGCCAATTCCTTAAGAACCGCCACATGATGTCTATTATCATGACGATATTGCCGCATATCGTCATCCATCATTTCCATATTGGCATATAATGCCAACCGCAAGCCGTCATTTTCTTCTTGAAATTCAATATTCTTTGTCTTTAAATCATTTTCTTTTTTCAGATGGCTGGAATATAAGAAAAAGGCGAGGATGCA
>DJPV01000053.1 GCA_002437435.1 Lachnospiraceae bacterium UBA6403
TAAAATGGTACTAAAGTGAGCCGTGCGTGAATAGTTTAATTTACGCTTGAGGCCATGTTATTTTCCACTCAAAATATTCATTAGGAGAAATCTCTCCATTATTTAATTTCGTTTTCATTTCACACCATTCCGAAAGGAAATCATTTACCAATCCATATTCAAAAGTTAATGCAATAGGTGAGCCTGCACTGTCATAATCATCTTCATTGTAAGTTGGTCTGGCGGTCTCGTAAGGTTTTGCCGGAGTCATTGCAGTCAGGTGAATCAGGTTGCCGGGAGCTGTGTACTCTGGGAATCTTGTACCTTTTCCACGGGCAGGAAGTGATGAGGCACTTTCTTCAAGCCAGAAAAGTGTTTCAATGATATCTTCAGCAGCACCAAGGCTGTAATCAGAGATTGCCTTGTAATTGCAGTGCAATGCATCAGCAAGCTTTAGAATCATATCTTCACCGGGAATGCGGGCACCGGTTTCATATTGGGATATACGGACCGACATATTTTTGCCCTCAAATCCAAGTGCACCGCCAAGCTCATCCATTGTCATTTTACGGAATACCCGTATTTTCTTTATTCTTTCACCAATTGTCATAGTGTAGTTACCTCCGTTTATCTGTCACTGATGGACTGTTAAAGACAGTATAACACGGAAAAAATAAAAATGGAAGTTTTTCTATACGAGAACATTAGAAAAACTTCTTGACAATTCAATACCACACGGTATAGAATAATATCAATTCAATTATCTATACGATGTGGTATTGAAAAAACAACTGAATGAGCGGTATCAGAAATCTAACAGGCATTTGCCATGACATTCATAGGAATCGAGCGAATGTAGACACTCCCCCAAGCGAACCGAGTACCTCGAGCAGGAGCGGGCGGTATTACAGGAGATTATCTCAGGTAAGGAGGCTGGTTGTGACATCAGCAGAACTGGTATGGAGAAACGCCAAAACAAATATTTAAAGGAAAGGTGGTGAAAGGCATGAACGAAAAGTTTTTAGAAGTAGGAGATGTGATGCAGATTCTTGGGATTTCAAGATCAGCGGCATACAAGCTTATGAGACAGATCAACAGTGAACTTGAAAAGAAGGGTTACATTGTAATCCGTGGAAAAGTAAGCAGAAAGTATTTTGAAGAACGCATTTATGGTATGAGTGATGCAGTATAAGCAACAGGTAAGAAGATTAAGGCAGAGGCAGGTGCAGAAGCGATACAGCTTAGGCATCTGTTTTTGCATATGGAAAGAAGGCGATGATGAATATGCCAGCTTATAAAGACAGTAAGACAGGCACCTGGTTCGTCAAATTCTATTGTAAGGACTGGACCGGGGAAAACAAACAGATAAAGAAAAGAGGCTTTGCTACAAAGAGGGAAGCACTTGATTATGAGCGGAATTATAAAATACGGCAGGAGAACAATCTGGATATGACATTCGGAGAGTTCTGGAAGCTGTATACAGAAGATGTGAAAAATTATGTCAAACTCAACACATGGCTTACAAAAGAACACATTGTTGAGACAAAGATTCTTCCATATTTCAAGAATCTTAAGATGAATGAGATTACACCGGGAGATGTACGCAAGTGGCAGAATGAGATGGTTGCATTCCGTTATAAGAATGGGAAGAGTTATTCCCAGACTTACAAGAAGACAATGCATAACATCTTAAGTGCGATATTCAACCATGCGTGCAGGTTTTATAATCTGAAATCAAATCCGGCAAGACAGGCTGGAAATATGGGCAGGGAAGAAAAAAAGGAAATGCTTTTCTGGACAACTGAAGAATATAAGAAGTTTTCAGAAGCGGTAATTGACAAGCCTGTTTCATTTTATGCATTTGAAATGCTGTACTGGACGGGAATGAGATTAGGTGAACTGCTGGCTCTTACGATGGAAGATTTTGATTTTGAAAAGAACACAGTCAGAATAAATAAATCGTATCAGCGGCTGCAGGGACAGGATGTTATTACAACTCCGAAAACACCTAAGAGCAACAGAACAATCAAGCTGCCGAAGTTCCTTGCAGAAGAAATGCAGGAATATTTTGCAATGTTATATGACCAGACACCAACAGACAGGATTTTTCTGGTGACAAAGAGTTTTCTTCATCATGAGATGGAGCGTGGCTGCAAATTATCCGGTGTGAAGAAAATCAGAATCCATGATTTAAGGCATTCGCACATTTCACATCTGATTGACCTCGGATTCTCAGCAGTTGCAATAGCTGACAGGGTAGGTCATGAGAGCATTGATATCACATATCGTTATTCACATCTGTTTCCGTCAAAGCAGGTGGCAATGGCGGACAGACTTGATGCTGTAAATGCAAGCTTTGAGGATTGTGAAGAACAGGATGATGATGCAGAAATCATGCAGACAGAGGAAACAGCACCTATGATTGATATGGATGCGGCTGCCGAAAAGATTATAAGCATTGATAAGTATAAGGCAGTCTGATAATGCGGGTACAAGTTTTGCAGGATATATGCAGCAGAAATTAAAAGAATAGATTTTATATCGGAAGGAGCAGATTATTATGAGCGAGAAAAGGCTGGATGCCAAGAACAGATGGAGAAATGTTGTGGTAGCATTTCGTATGTCACCGGAGGAAGCACAGGAGCTGAATGTGAAGGTTTCACTCAGCGGACTTTCAAAACAGGATTATATTATCCAATGTCTGCTGAAGCATGAAATCAGGGTTGTTGGTGGAATGAAGGTGGCAAAGAAAGTACAGGTTCATCTTGATACGATACTGGAAGAATTACAGACATTAGATGAAGCAGACAGAGGTATAGATGTTGAAGAACTGCTGGTTCCATTAAAGCATGTGCTTGATATTCTGCAAAGTGATGAGAAAGGCGGTAATCGTTATGAGTAAGACAACATTTGAAAAGCTGGGTATCCCATATGAAGAAAGGGATGGAATCTTTTATCCGGTGCTTGTTGCAGGAACAGAGAAGGCAGATATAGATGCAGGAAAGTATGGACGGATGTGGATTAAATATATCAAGGAAGAATATCCAATGAGATATAAGAGTCTGGTGAGGTTCGGCGAGCTTGAAGAGAGAGCAAATGAAGTCAATGAAACAGCATACGAGCTGCTCGATGATATTGAAGCTAAGTGGCTGAAACAGCATAAGCCGGAGAATCCGGATTCTTTTATGGAACAGTTACAGCTAAGGACACAGACGAGGATGATGGCAGAGGAAATCGTTATTATGGATGTGGTAATGCAGTTTCATTAGTGTGGGGGCAAAAAGCGCCGCCAAAACATGAAAATGGGGGCAAAAAGAGCCCCCAAAACCACAAAGTGGGGGCGAAAAGCGCCGCCAAAACAGCAAAGTGACGGCAAAAAGCGCCACCACTCAGATAAGCGAGAAAAAAGTTATGGTGGCGGAAAGTGCCATCAAATTTGAAAAGTGGTGGCGGAAAACGCCACTAAAACAGCAAAGTGATGGCAAAAAGCGCCACCATATAAGTAATTGTGGTGGAACATTTACCACAACATATCATATACAGGGTGCAGGTGCTCCTACCAAGACGAAAAATAATGTAAACGCTGATGCGTTTATATTTTTTCGGGAAAAGGTCCGACCTTTTCCGCATCTTGCAAAACCTATGAACACTATTTTAAGAAAGGATGAAAAAGCAATGGTACAGATAAAAAGAGATTGGTTTGATACAGCATTGAAAAATTACGAAAGGGGAAAAACGTATGGCAGATGGAAAGAGAAGATACAAGTCTGACAGGAAAGATTATAAGATATCGGTGAAGCTGTCAGAAAAAGATATGGATATTCT
>DJPV01000056.1:0-714 GCA_002437435.1 Lachnospiraceae bacterium UBA6403
AATGCCCACCTCGCCTGACGGCTCGTTGTAGTGCTTCGCACTATAGAAGAAAAACTCCATATATCTCATCGTGAGTAAACTCACATTCGATATATGTACTTTTTCTTCTGCATTGCTCATTGTTCCATTATATCAATATTAGGGTTTTAAAGTAAATAGCAGGGGGGCTTTTTTTATGTTTTTTCGTGGGTTTTCATAAGGAAATCTGCGAAATAAAGGAACTTATTTCAGTTTCTTCATATAATGTGTTATAGAGGACTTTTTTACCGGAAGGCTGGAGGGCGTTGTTGGATGAAAAAAGTAATGCGGTTTGGAGGTGTGAACGATGCGGGATCAGAAATTTCAGAAAAAAGTGACAGCCTGTTGTTATTGCAATAAAGGATTTAATCGATGTTGTGTTTGTCTGTATAGGGGATATGAAGAAGTAAAAAAGATTTTAAATCAGGATTGTTGTAAGAGAGAAAAGAAACCGCACTGCTACAATAGAAGAAGATAAAAATCAATAGAAAAAAAGTACAAAATTCCGCATGAAATCTATGCAAATAACCGGTATTAAAAAAAGTTAAAAATTTTTGAAAAAAAAAGCTTGCATTTGGATAAACTATGTTATATAATCAATTTCGTTGTCGGCGAGATAACAAAATAAAAACGACTTTGGGCCGCTAGCTCATTTGGTAGAGCACCTGACTCTTAATCAGGGTGTGCGGGGTTCGA
>DJPV01000056.1:720-14205 GCA_002437435.1 Lachnospiraceae bacterium UBA6403
CCCCCGGCGGCCCACTACAAAAGTCCTAATTTGGCAGATATTTAAAGCTGCTGGGTTGGGGCTTTTTTTCGACTTTGCCCTATCTTTATTTTATGGCAGATTCTTATATCAGTTTTCTTTTTTCAGGAATAATAACCGTTACAGAATAGATTCCGTTTTCGTAATTGATCAGGCAAAATCCGCCGCAGGCTTCAGCAGAATTTTTTACATTCTTCAAACCGTATCCATGAATAAAGTCCAGATTTTCTATATCCTCCGGTGGTTTTTCTCCAATAGGAAAATGGTAGGTATTTGTAATATAGATTGTAAAGGTATGCTCAATCGTCTGAATATTGATATTGATCTCGCCACTCTGTTCTTCCAGACAGGCATTTAATGCATTATCTAACAGGTTACCAAGAATGATAGTCATATGGTAATCGTCACATGGAACAAGATCATTGTCAATTTTCAGTTTGGTTGTGAGTTTGATGTTGTGTCGGGCAGTCCGAAGCATCAGATTGCTTATAAAAGCATCAATGACCAGATTCCCTGTATTTACAGTACAATATCTGGCTTCCAGATCGGACATGGTTTCTCTTGCATATGGAATGATACGATCATAATGTTCTTCATTTACACAGGCCTCAATATAGAACAAATGCTTCTTGGTATCATGCATAAATCCACGGATATTTTTATAGGCATCTCCAAGCTGCTGGTATTTCTGACGCTGATAGTTTACCTGCTCGGTAAGCTGATAGGTTTCCCGTGCAAGGGATTCTGCTTTTAATACACTTTGGAGCAAAATGTAATTTACAATGTTGATAATAAGTAGAAATATAACCAGGATCAGATAAGTGTTGGGGTCGGTTTTATTCAAACTGAAAAAGGTAGGAAGTAATACAAGTGTGCAGGAAAGTAATGGGATAATTAATAGTAAAATGCTATATTTTTTAGATTTGATTCCAGCCTTTTGCTTTCGAATGATATGAAGAATCATAATGATAAGCAGGATTAATAAATCACTAACAAGAGAAATAGATGTGAATACGATCTCAGGTAAGGAATCAAATTGTATGGTTATATCTGTAAAATGTGAAATAATATAATATGCCATTTCTTCGCAGATGGAAATTATTATAGAATAACTTAAAATGACAGAAATTCTATAAATAATTCCGGAAGTAAAAAATAAGGAGAGACATAGATTCATAATATTTGTAAGCATTGTCCTTGTAGCAGAAGCCCAATATGAAACATTTCCTACCAGTGGATATGAAATTATCCAAAAGATAGAGTCAGCTATCATAAAGGCAAATAAAATATAATATGGATTGTAATCTCTTTTTTTCTTTTCAAACATAGTTTGAAAAAAGATATATAATAATGAATTATCAAATATAAAACTAAGCACGCTTATTAGAACTATCATGTTTGATTTCCTCTTCTTTCTATTTTAAAACGTGAATAATACGGTTGGCATAAAGTTGCTGTAAAGTTGTTACTTTTCTTCTGCTTATAGGAATCAAAGCCCCATTAGCTATTACAATATTTGAAGGCTGAATTGTTTGAATATGTCGTATATTTACCAGATATCCACGGTAAGGAGAACAAAAACCATGATCAGATAAGCGATTTTCCCAATCCTGAATCGTTCCTCCTCCTGTTAATATGGCATCAATTAAATGGTATTCCAGATATCGTTTTTCTCCTTTAACAGCCTGAATATATAAAATATTGTTTACAGGTATCAAATGTTCTTTTCCATATGAGTCAATTACAATTTTTGTTATATGAGAATGTTTATATCGACGGATGATATCGGAAAGTAGTTTTTCTATTCTTGTATAACTAACAGGTTTTGTAAGAAACTGAAAAGGCTGTACCTCAAAACTTTCCTGCATGTATTGTGGATAGGATGTTACAAAGACAATGAAAACATCATCATATAATTCATCACGTAGATATCGGGCGATCATCATACCATTAATCTCAGGCATTTCGATATCAAGCAGTAAAATGTGAAATGGCTGCTCCTTTTGTGCCTGCAGAAGGGCTGCCCCAGAACAGAAGGATTCGATTTCAAATTCAATATTATAAGATGCCATATAATGTTTAATGTGTTTTTCCAAATGAATAATGTCTGTTTGTGTGTCATCACAGATGCCGATTCGTAATATCATAAATTCCTCCTGTTTTTCCAGATGCCAATATATACACTTATTACACCCTCGACCATACACAGCATAATAATTCCGCAATAGGTGATCTGGTGATGTAGATATAGAAAACCTGTTAAGATTGTTAAAATGAAACAGGTTATCAGGCATCGGTGAAATAATTTCTTTTTCTGATGTTCAGATAAACGCTTGTTTTTTGTATCTACTGGTGCAACCGGAAGTATCATACACCAGGTGAGCAGATATAGGATAAATATCCAGACAGACTTTATATGTTTAAGAATAAGCGAATAAGAAAAAATAGTTATAAGATAAATCCCATAGGAGAGTATGGTACAGCCAAGTCTGGTATTTGCATGAAATCCACCTGCGAAGTGGCGGAGAGGAATGGTGACCAGAAGATAGCAGAGCGTTAGGTCGAGGCGGTGTACGAGTAAACCGATAATAAGAACAACTATATCATATAGTAGGGCTTCAATCAGATAATCAAACAGATAAGCATAGATTGCCTGTTGTTCTTTTGATATCTGTCCATCTTCGGTTAAGGTATCTGCCAGATATGTTCCAAGTTGTTTCATGTGTATTGTCCCCCTTTTTATAGATAAAGCCAGTATAACATGATTTTAAAAAAAGTGCATTTTTTTGGAGTGAACGGTCGAAATTAAGGAGTAAATGGTATAACTACTACCGTTCACTCCTTAATTTCGACCACTCACTCCAAAATCGACACAATTTGCAAATAATATGCTAGAATATAGCTACGGTTTGGGTTTTAGCCGTGATAAACAAAGGGCAATAATAAGAAAGGGGGAGATGCTTATGAAGAAGGCGATAGCCAGACGACTGATCTGTAAGTTTGGAACACAGCTTTGTGCTGTGGCTATGGTCATTGCACCACTGGTATCTGATGTATGTAAGAATAAGTATTATCAGGCAGAAGAACCAGAAGGATTAGATGCATTTGCAGATAGTCAGAGATCCAAATTGAGGGGATAAAAGCAGAAAGCGATTCTTCAAATAATGAAGCACGTTATATTTTCCATGTTATTTATGATAAGAAAAATCGACTGTAAATGGAAAATATGACGTGCTTTTGTTATATAAAAATATTGAGCGCAGAGAGGTGGATATCATGATAAAAATAGAACATTTGACAAAAAAGTATGGAGAAGGAGATTCCTGTTGTCTGGCGCTTAATGATGTCAGTGTAGATATTCAGGAAAATACATTTACAGTTATTACAGGCAAAAGTGGAAGCGGAAAAACAACATTATTAAATATGATCGGATTGATTGATAAGCCGGATTCTGGAAGCATATTGGTTGAAGACAGGAATATATTGGACTATGGTAAAAAAGATTGTCTACGATATCGTCGGGAAATGATTGGAATGGTATTCCAGTTTTTTCAGTTAATACCGGTTCTTACATGTCGGGATAATATTATGATTGCAAATGAATGTGTAAAGAAATGTAAGAAGGATTATTTTGATACATTGACAGAACAATTAGATATAAAAGATCTTTTAAATAAATATCCGGATCAGTTATCAGGTGGACAACAACAACGGATTGCAATCGCGAGGGCATTGATCAATCAACCCAGGATCATTCTGGCAGACGAACCAACCGGTAATCTGGATTCGGAGAACAGCAGACGTGTCATTGATCTGTTGAAACAGACAACAAATGAATATGGCATGACTTTGCTCATGGTGACGCATGATGCTGATATTGCAAAGCAGGCAGATCACTGTATTCATCTTGTTGACGGAAGAATTCAGCAGAATTAAGGAGGGGAAACAATATGAAGTGCCGATTGATATTTCACAATATTCTGCACAACAGGAAAAAAGCGGTTCGGGCAATTATAAGTATTTGTTTTTCTGTTATGCTTATCTTTTCCTCGATCAATGCATATATATCATTTCAGGATATGCGGCTGCAAAATGCGTATCAGACAAATGGAGAATATAATATTACTTTACATAATGTAACATATAAGGTTCGTGACTGGATATTGGAGCAGTATAAGGATCAGGCAACACTTGGTGTAGAAAAAATAGTTGCAAATGTAAATAATGAATTATGTATCGTGGATAGTGATGCAGCTTCGATCACTATGAATCATTACCAATTAGAAAAGGGTAGTTTTCCCAAAAAAGAAAATGAGATTGCTATATCGGCAACAGCCAAATACAAAAATGTTTATATTGCAAAACAATTTGATCTGGGAGACACAGTTACCTTCAAGGATCAGACCTATACGATCAGTGGAATTTTAAATGATTATGATTATAGTACACAGGATGTCTATAAGGTTGCGATCGTAAATGGAAGTACACGGGGAAATTTATACAACATCTATATTCATTTTAATGATCGACGAGACTATCAGCCGGGATATAAAGCAATAAAAAAATATTTGGATCTGGGTACCAAGCAGATCTTTAATGGTGATACCGCTTATGGATTTATGGAAGGATACCATATGATTACAAATGTAGATCTGAACGCGATAGAGATTGACAGATCAGGCGGACTGGAGGATACCAATATTGGACAACTCCTCATGGGTTTTATCATACTGATCATACTCACTTCACTCATTCTTGGTATTCATATTTTCCTGTCATATATGAGTGAAAGAAATAATCAGCAGGGAATCCTTATGAGTCTTGGATTTTCAAACAGCTATATTTTTTCGGCATATTTCCTGGAGGGTTTCATTCTGATAATCATTGGATGTGTGCTTGGACTTATACTTGGAAGATATATAACCATTTTGATCTTTGAACTTATACAGTCATTACGAACTATCCCACTGGAGCATTTTGCTCCACAATTCCAGCCAATTTCATATGTGGTTATTTTGGGAATCTGTGTATTGGATTTTGTAGTTGGAATCTGTCCTGTATTAATATATCGTTCCAGAATGAAGTTGATCGATATTATGAAAGGCGGCAGGAATAATTATAAGGTAAAGGATAAACGTGGATCTGAAAAAGGAAATATCATGATGCGGTATTCTATTCGGGATACCGGAGATTATGAAAAGGTATTTTCATTCCTGTCTCTTGTATTGATCGGAATGGTAACGATGCTGGTTCTTATGGTAAATCGTTATGTATCATATCAGTTATTGTCTGAGGAAAGTCAGGATGTACAGTTTTCACTAATATCCGATGATGTCAGCCATATGGATGATTTTGAAAATCTCATACCGGGCGTTTCCTACTATGATGAGGTTTATGATACTATGGGTGAGTTTTTCATTGATCCTTCTCTGATCAATATGGACTATGCAGATGATTTGATATTTTCAGATGATGAAAAGGGTGTGTGGTGTGAGATCGTTGGTGTCAGTGAAAAACAATATAACCGAAAAATAGAGATGTCACAGGAGGTCAGCTATAATAAGTTTGTCCAATCTGGAGGAGTGATCATAATTGATAATTATAAGAATACAGAAGATTGTATTTTAAGTGATATCCCGGATACACTAAGGTATGCGGGTCGTCAGGAGGAAGAAGGACCGGTATTTTCAGAGGGAGAAGTCCCGGTTTTCGGAAGAAGCAGATTCTTAAACTGGAAGGATCAGAATGGAATCGCTATCATTGTTCCTGAAGAGCTGTTTAAAAAACAATTCGATTATACAAATGTACTTATTAATATAAATGTAAAGTCGGGTTATGAGTTAAAGGCAGCAGAGTTTCTGAATACACATGCACCTGTATATGAATATTCTTTCTTTGATACTTTGACAGATTACATTCGGGATCAGGATAATAAGAAAACGATTCAGGGTGGTACTTATGGAATTTTTGTAATCATTATGGGAATTAATTTCCTGGCAGTTTTATATATCCATGCACTGACATTTGTTCGACGCAGACACAACTTTGCCATTCTGAAGGCAATTGGCCGCACAGACAGCAGTATTATTTTGCCGATGCTTCTGACCAAGATTGGTCAGGGAATTGTTGTATCTATTGTAGCTGTCTTTATAGTGACACTTTTGTGCCGCTTATATTTGCCAGAAATAACAAAAAATATTGTGTTAGTTGATGGATGGAAAAGCATAGCATTGGTGCTTGCATTTGTTCTGTTTATTCAGATAGTGGCAATTTTTATGGATGTTATTCAATTAAAAAGACAAAGAATCTTAAAGGATCTGAGAGAGGAATAAGGGAGGGTAATTATGAAAATGAAGGTAAAGATTCTTGTTATAGCATTAATGGCAATATTTTGTATAGCTCCTACGAGTGTTCCAAAGGCAGAGGCGGCTGGATCTTTAAAGACAATGTATATACATCCATCTATCTGGAGCGTTCATGGTATATATACAAAAACATCAACAGGAAAAATAGTGTACGCAAAGAATGCATCTGGATTTGGTAAAATGGAGTACTGTTATGGACAGGTCCGTTCTAATATATCAGGTAGTTGGGCGGCATATTCATCATCAATTAAGTTATACAAGAACAATAAAAACACTACTATGAATCTTACTAACACAATAGATAAGAATAAAAGTGTTAGTTTGAGGGTTGTAGGGCTTGGAAGCAGTCAAACAAGTGATGACAAACAACAAACAACAAATAACATTTATATACTAAGTAAGATAAAATATTATTAATTTCTCTCAGATTCTTTTATGATAAGAGCTGACACGATAACAATAGAATTGTTAGGTGTCAGCTCCTTTTTGTAAGATGTATTATTTTAATTCTTTCAATATCTCTAAGGTATATTCCCATGTTCTGCGGACACTTTCCACGTTCATGGATTCATTGGTTGTGTGGATATCATCCATATCCGGTCCGAAGGATACACAGTCAAGTCCCGGCAGTTTAGAAGCAAAGATTCCACATTCTACACCGGCATGGAGTGCCTGTATCACAGGTCCGTTTCCATACTGCTGTTTGAATATTTTTACCATCAGATCGCGCAGCGGAGAATCTTCCCGGTATTCCCATGCAGGATAATCTCCGGTTACTGTCAGTGTTCCGCCTGCAAGAGTGGCGAGAGATTTCAGGCTGTTAAGCAGGGCATCTTTTTCACTTCCGATGCTGCTTCGGACGGAGCTATTAAAAGATACTATGCCATTTGTTGATTGATCGTCCGGTTTGATCGTTGACAGGATACCGAGGTTCAGAGAAGTCTGAACCAGCCCTGCGATATCCTTACTCATTTTCTGGACACCATTTGGATAAGCCATTAAGACATCGATCACGGTATGGGTAGATGCATCAGTCATTGTGGCCGCCGGAAGGTCAACTGGCTCTAAGGTGATACAGATATCCGGGTCTGTATGGGTGTATTCATGACGGATGATCTGATTCCATTTGGAGATGAGATCCTGAAGGCTTGAGTGCGCAAAATTTGATGAAATATCTGCATGGTCTGGCATGTTTATACCGGACGTATCGGTATCAGAAAAGATAACGATAGCTTCTGCATCGGTCGGAATGGCGTTATCCTTTAAGCCACCGGAGAGCGTGGATAATTTCATATCATAATCATTTGCAAGTGCGTTTAGAACACGCCCTAATACCTTGCTGGCATTTGCACTTTGCTTGTTGATCTCGACACCGGAATGACCGCCGCAGGCATGTGAGACAGAGAGCTTATAGGAAGAAGCCTTTTCGTTCGTATTTTCCCATTTAACAGGGATTTGAACATCTGCGGTTGCGCCGCCTGCACAACTGACAAGCAGATAGCCTTCGTCTTCAGAATCAAGATTTAACATAATACGGGATGAGAGTGGTGTGCAGTCAAGAGCCGCCGCACCGAGCATGCCGATCTCCTCGTCAACCGTGAAGACAGCTTCCAGTGGTGGATGTGGGATATCGTGGGAGTCGAGTATTGCAAGTGCAAATGCCACAGCGATTCCATCATCACCGCCAAGGGTTGTGCCTTCTGCACTGATAATGCCGTTTTCCAATTTGAGTTTCAGACCGTCGGTATCCATATTGATCGGGCAGTCCTTTTCTTTCACAGCAACCATGTCCATATGTCCCTGCAGCATGACAGGGGCGGAAGTCTCATAGCCGGAGGTTCCCGACTTAAAGATCATGACATTGTTGAAAGCATCTTTGATATATTTCAGTTCATGTGCTTCGGCAAATGCTGCCAGATAATTACTGATCGCATCGGTATGACCGGAGCCATGAGGGATGGAGCAGATTTCTTCAAAATAATGGAATACATTTTGTGGTTCTATAGATGATAATACAGACATATGTGCCTCCTTGAAATAAGTTCATGATATAAAATGTGCATATCCAGTATAACACAAGATATGCACAGATAGTTGTCAGAGTATGTAGAATCTTATTATTGCTTGTTAAAGCTGTAAACCTCGGCAATTTCGCTGATGGAGACATAGGCTTTATCGTCAAGCTCATGGACAATATTCTTCATCTTTCCGATCTGGAAACGGTTTACAACAATGTAGATCATGGTCTTTTCCTGATCTGAATAGAAGCCCTTTGCATCTATCATCGTTATACCGCAGGAAAATGTATCCGAGAGTTCCTGACAGATTTCCTGCGGCTTTGTCGTGATGATATAGGCAGCTTTGGAACGGTCAATACCTTCTACGATAAAGTCGATGGTCTTAAGTGCAGCCATGTATGTAACGATGGAATAGAGAGGTAAGATCCAACTGTTCAGGATGATACCACAGATGATGTAAAGCACTACATTATACACCATAACAAAGGTTCCAACGGTGATGCCAAGGCGTTTGGCAAATATGATCGCAAGTGTCTCGATACCGTCCATTGCACCGCCAAAACGGATCGCAAGTCCGCTTCCTGCACCGGAGATCAGACCGCCAAAGAGTGCGCACAGAAGCAGATCGGAGCCTGCTAGTGGAGATACAAACCGGACATCGATAGGAAGGATATCGGTAATCAACCATGCACCCAGAGAATAGATTGCAACTACATAGATCGCATAGATGGTGAAGGCAGATCCCTGCTTTTTCCAGCCATATAAGAACAGTGGAATATTTAAAATAATAAGGAAAACAGAAAGTGACAGGTGTTCCGGAGTGATCTGGCTTAGCAGCATGGATGTACCGGAGATGCCACTGTCGTAGAGATTAACAGGACTTAAAAATATCGTAATACCGAAGGCATTGATAAGCCCGGCAATGGTCAGTCCAAGGATATTTTTCCAGTGCAGGGAACGAAAGATGGTTTTTAGTTTATTCATATAAAAGCCTCCTGTTCTGTCGTATACATTTTTTACTATGGTCAAATATTACACGAGGAATCTGTCGATTACAAGAGAATCCCACTTAATTTAATTAAATCTTTACTGGGAATTTATTGTTTTCTTGCATTCGTATTTGCCAGAGAGTAAGATAGAGTCATATATTATGTGATATTAGAGGAAATAGAATAACATGAAAAATGTTTCAGAAATTATAGAGCAGGGAAATAAAAATGCAGAGCTTCCGGCGTGGTTAAATATGCGGCATGCATGGAGTGCTAGTGATGCAAAGCGGGATGAAGGGCTGACATATCCGGATAATGTAATTCAGATCAAGAATCTGGACTATAAGAAAGAGCTGGATCGTCAGAAGTGGTGTGAGGCAGTTGAATTATTAGCTTCACAGAGAACTATGGTGGAAAAGATATCGGAAAAAGATAGTCGGATTTTCTATTATAATGAAATGGATGATGCTTCGAACCCTGATTCTGAACGTTATGCATCAAACAGTTTGTTTGACATATATTATCCATCTGGGATGGATGCACAGACAACATATCCGGTGATCGTCAGTGTTCATGGAGGCGGATGGTTTTATGGAGATAAAGAGCTGTATAGTTATTATTGCTGCCATCTGGCATCTAAGGGATTTGCGGTTGTGAATTTTAATTACCGGCTGGCACCTCAGAACAAATATCCGGCAGCGATCGAGGATGTGGCATACCTTATCCGATATATTCATGAGAATGCGGAGATGCTTCATTTGGATATGGCGAAGTTTTATATGCTGGGGGATTCAGCAGGAGCGCAGCTTACGGCAAATTATTGTATTATTGCCGGGAATGCAGCGTACCGGAACAAACTGGATTTCTTTACATATGACAGACTTCCAAAGGCTGTGTGCCTGAATTGCGGAGCATATGAGATGGACAAGCGGGAGGATAATATTTCTGACTGGTATATGAAGAAGGAAGATGGAAGTTATGCAGTGTCCGAAGAACAGCGAAAATTGTTTTTTTCACAGCTTGAATATCTGACGAAAGAATTTCCACCGGCATATCTGATGTACAGTGTAAATGATGATCTGAGATTTCAGACCATCCATTTGGATGAACGAATGGAGAAGCTGGGTATCCGGCATGTGATCCGTTCATTTGGAGAGGAACATTCGGATAGTGGACATGTATTTCACATTAATCTGCATAACCCGGAAGGCGTACAGTGCAATGAGGAAGAATGTGCATGGTTCCGTCAGTATGAATAAGTGCATGGCGGTTGATATAAAAAGTATATGCATTTATAACATTTAAAAAAATTAAAATGAAATTTGGAGTATAAGAAAATGGCAGAAGGTTGTAATCATAATTGTAGTAGTTGTGGAGAGAGCTGTTCATCAAGAACTGCTCCGCAGAGTTTACTTGAAACACCACATGAAGGAACAAAAATCAAACATATCATAGCAGTTATCAGTGGCAAAGGCGGCGTTGGAAAATCTTCCGTAACGACCTCCCTT
Organism: Lachnospiraceae bacterium UBA6403; assembly: GCA_002437435.1. Classification (GTDB taxonomy): domain Bacteria; phylum Bacillota; class Clostridia; order Lachnospirales; family Lachnospiraceae; genus Coprococcus. The sequence goes on from DJPV01000056.1 coordinate 11,619, forward strand.
GCAGTTACATTGAATCGTCTTGGTTATAAGACGGCGGTTCTGGATGCAGATATTACCGGACCTTCGATTCCGACAGCATTTGGAATAAATGAAGAACCGGAGCGAGGCGATGACTTCCTCTATGCAGTCGAAACAAAGACCGGAATCAAGATGATGTCGATCAATCTGTTGATCGAAGATCAGACAGCACCGGTTATCTGGCGTGGCCCGATCATTGCGGGAGCGGTAAAACAGTTTTATACAGATGTTGTCTGGGGAGATATTGATTATATGCTGGTTGATTGTCCACCCGGAACCGGAGATGTACCGCTTACGGTATTTCAGTCTCTGCCAGTTGATGGAGCAGTCATTGTTACAACACCGCAGGATCTGGTATCCCTTATTGTGGAGAAGGCAGTTCGTATGGCAGATGATATGGGAATCCGTATCTTAGGTCTGGTTGAGAATATGTCATATTTCAAATGCCCGGATTGCGGCAAAGAACACAGCATCTTCGGTGAGAGTAAAGTAGAGGAGATACAGGATCGTTTTGGTATCGAAACAGTTGTAAAGCTTCCGATCGACCCGATACTTGCGGGTCTTATGGATGAAGGTAAGATCGAGGATATGCCGGAATCGAAGCTGAAGGAATTTGCACAGACGATCGTGGGAAAGCTAGGATGAAACTAAGAAAACTATTAGAAAGCTGCCACCTGTGTCCGAGAAAATGTGGGGTGAACCGCATAAACGGACAGACAGGGGTATGTAATGAAACATTATCAATATCAGCCGCAAGGGCGGCGCTGCATATGTGGGAGGAGCCATGCATTTCCGGAGAGAACGGATCAGGCGCAGTATTCTTTTCCGGGTGTTCCCTTGGATGTGCATATTGCCAGAATCACGATATATCCGGGGGCTTGAATGGAAAAGAGATTACGATAAAGCGCTTATCGGAAATATTCTTTGAGTTAAAAGAGCAGGGAGCCAATAATATCAATCTGGTAACACCGGATCATTTTATTCCGCAGATCATAGAAGCGATTGATATGGCAAAGGAGAAGGGATTTGACCTTCCATTTGTCTATAATTGCAGTGGGTATGAGGATATCGAAGCCCTGAAGCTGTTAGATGGATACATTGACATCTATCTGCCGGATTTCAAATATATGTCGGCAGATCTGGCGGCAAGATACAGTCATGCACCGGACTATCCGGAGGTGGCGAAGCGGGCACTGGCAGAAATGGTACGTCAGGTTGGAGGAGACCAGACGACATTTGACGAGAATGGCATTATGAAACGTGGTGTTATTGTCCGTCATCTGGAGCTTCCGGGATGTATCGAGGATTCCAAAGCTGTCATCCGCTACTTATATAAAACATATGGAAATAATATTTACATCAGCATTATGAACCAGTACACACCGATGGAGGGTATCGGTGAGAAATTCCCGGAACTGAATCGTAAACTGACAGAACGGGAATATGATGAACTGGTTGATTATGCTATCTCAATCGGTGTAGAAAATGGTTTCATTCAGGAAGGGGAAACGGCATCAGAGAGTTTTATACCTCCATTTACAAATGAAGGGGTATAGAGAAAGCGGGCTTTTTATAAACCCGCTTTTATGATGTCATTTTCATCGGAAAAAGTAATGCAGTTATATAAGAATAATACCTGATCATAGTCTTCGACATTTACCAGATTGCAGAGTGACTGGTTTGTATACCGCAGGTCGATCATGGTCACGGTATCGTAATTATTGATCAGAAACTGCATCATTGAATTCGCATAGCTGTCCTTGATCACAAGGATGGAACGTTTATCGGAATCCGAAACATTCGCTGTGTCGGATGCTTTGTTACGGCTGATCGTTGCGACAGCAACATTCTGTCCGGTATAGGATGCGTATTTGTCTTTGACACCCAGATATTCCCGGAAGAAGATGGAGTCGTAAGAATCTTCTTTGTCAAATCCATTCGATGTTGTCATGGATGGTGTAACGCTGTTATCTGCCAGTGTATAGAAATCAATCTCATCTTTTGTAACAGACTGATCTAAGGTCTTTGAGAACAGGGTTCCCTGAAATTCTGTGCTGGCAGTTTCTTTTGTAAAATCCTTCAATTCATAAGGAGTATAGCCAAGTTCTGCTCCGGCAGTCTGGTATGCGTAGTAAGCACCAAGGGATGTCCAGTGGTGGTCGGTACGATAATAGATATACTCACTATCATGTTCCTTTAATGCATTATATATATTGATCGGAGTTACACCGGACAGTTCGCTATAACAGGATTCGATCATATCTCGTTCATTAATCGATACATTCTTAACTGCTGCAGGCAGCAGGGAATCTCCGTAGATACCGACAGAGGTCGGACACAGCATGAAGTAGGTTGGAATATCCGGGTGCTTTGCAGCGAAGCTGTTTATAACGGTAATATCAGTCTGAATCTTATCAGCATCATATGCGGCGCCGATGTCATCATAATCTGAAAGCACCTGCATCATCTGATCATCCTTTGTATATACAGTTGAAATCTCTGTTTTACCCATCAACCGTTCCGAATCATTCATGGCTGAGATCCACTGTTCTCTGCCATAGAACCGGTC
>DJPV01000029.1:0-13444 GCA_002437435.1 Lachnospiraceae bacterium UBA6403
TGTGTGGATTATACACAGGCAGTAGAACAGGCAAAGGCAGGGCGTGAAGAAGGATTTACGTTCTTATATGAGAATACATATCGGAACAAACTCTACATTGCAATGAAGTATATGAAGAATGAGCAGGATGCAATGGATGTCCTTCAGGATGCGTATATAAAGGCATTTGCCAGATTAGATAGTTTGCAGGATGCAAATGCATTTCCGGGATGGATGAGTACGATCGTGGCAAATACTGCGATCAATGCACTTCAGAAGAAAAAGGCAGTCTTATTTTCTGATCTGCAAAATGAAAATGATGAAGGGGATGTTTTTGAATATAATCTGGAAGATGAAAACATGAGCACACAGCCGGAGATGGCATGTACCGTGCAGGAGACACAGGATATGGTGCGCGAGCTGATCGATTCCCTGTCGGATGAACAGAGAATCTGTGTGCTTATGTTCCATCTGGAGGGTTACAGTATCAAGGATATTGCCACAGTATTGAACTGTTCTGAGAACACTGTAAAGTCCAGACTGAATTATGGACGTAAGAATATCAAGGCAAAGGCGGAGGAGCTTCAGAAGAAGGGCTACAAGCTTTACAGCTACACACCGATGTGTCTTCTTGTATATCTGCTTATGGCAGAACGTGGAAATATGATCGTTACGCATGTATTTGAGCAGATGGCAGGTCTTGGTGGAAATATTGCAGCCGGCATCATCCATGGCGGTGCTATGCAGATGGCAGGCAATGTTACAGGTGGGGCTGCACAGGTAGCAGGAGCCACCGGACAGGCAGCAGGAGCCACCGGACAGGCAGCAGGAGGAGTCACTCAGGCAGGAGCCGCAGGATCGGCTGCAGGAGGAGTTACTCAGGCAGGAGCCGCAGGATCGGCTGCTGGTGCAGTAGAAGGTGGAAAGGCTATCGCAGCTACGGTTGGAAAACAGGCATTTATAAAAACGGTAACAGGCAAGATCGTGATCGTAGCCGCTTCTGTTGCTCTGGTAGGAGGTGCGGTCGGAGCAGGATTTGCATATAAGCACTCACAGGATAAGAAGAAAGACCAGAATGCGACAACAGAAGCTGCTTCGGAAGCAAATGATGATAATATTACAACAGAAGTAATAACAGAGACAGAGGCAACCACGGAAGTTACAACGGAAGAAACAACAGAGGTAACGACAGAGGCAGCTATTGATGAAAGTCTTTACAAAGCAGCATACAAAGAGGTACTTGAATCCTATAAGACACAGATCGACAATTATTTCTGGCAGTATGAATATGATTATTCCACAAAGGCTGCAAAAGAAGAACAGACACCGATAGTATTTGCTGATGTTACAGGTGATGGTGTGCCGGAGATGATCCTGGTAAGATCAGAACAGAACGAAGCTTCAATTGCACAGATGGATATTTATAGCTTTGACGGAACAAAAGCAAAAAGAATCTTTGGAACGGATATGGAAGAATATGGTGGCTGGGATATGAATGCTGCTTCCGGAACCAGTTATTATCTGTTTACGACCAAGAAGGGAACCTTATATGCATATAGTGGAATCGGAGATGAGGGATATACAGATCAGTATATCAAATTTGCATTAGATGATTCCGGCATGCTTCAGAAAGCAACAACCTGGGCAAGAAACGAAGGTCCAAATGATGATTATTCTGCGACGGTTGTTTCATGTACCAAGAATGGATCTGAGATATCAGAGGATAAGTATGATACGCAGGTAAAGAAATTACAGAAGAATTTTGATACCTTGTTAATGTATAATGGCCAGGGCAAGGATAAAGCCAAGGAGGTTCTTGGTACGCTGGATGATACCGCCATGACCTATGATGAAGCTATGGAATATCTGGGAAAGATCACACAGAAAAAAACGGACAAAACGGCATCTGACAAAAAGCAGAAGAAATCTGCCGATAAAAAAGAAATCTCTGCCGGAAATGCCGGAGAGGTAGCAGTGACATTGCCTGAGGATCTGCCGGAAGAATTTATTCTGACGAGTGGAGTAGGCGCATGGGGAGCCGGTATGGATATCAAGCCGGACGGAACCTTCACGGCATCTTTTTATGACAGCAATTATGAAGGCAGATCAACGTCCAGCGGTTCCGGATCATTTAAGAATATTAAACAGGTTGATAAATATACATACACAATGGAGCTGGATACTTTGACATATGATGATGAGATCGGTAAAGTAGTTGCAAATGATAATGGATATAAAACTACATTTACAGAACTTTACGGAATTGCCGGTGGCACCACATTTACAGTGTATCTTCCGGGCGCACCGACAGCAGATATGCCGGAAGGGATGCAGCGTTGGTTAGGTTTCCATTATTACAGTGTGCCAATACCGGAGGCGCTTGACTGCTATGCAATCTATAATGTGGACACAGAATATGGATATTTTAATACGGGGTTACAGTAATTAGTAAGATATTTTGGATAGGTCAAATGAAAAAGTAAATTCCAATTAGATTCATTTTAATCTCGTATTTTTGATTTTGAGCAACTTTTTCAAACCTATCCTATAAAAAGTACCCTGAAAAGTGCTATAATCCGTGTTATGAAGTCTGTTTGTTTGCATAGCAAACAGACGACTGGAGCAGTTTGAGAAAAAATAAATTCCACTCGCCTAACTGTAAATTTATAGTTAGATTTGGCAATTTGTGGTTGCCAGATGGGTTATCTGTCTGCTCGCTGTTAATAGTTTAGAGGGCTTATATTAAGTCGTGTTCACTTAAGATATCAGCATAGTCTTCGTATGCTTTTTGCCAAGCATCGATTTCATCATTAAGTGTTGATATTTTATATTCCAGATAGCCTATTTCTCGTTGAGATTCCATATATCTTTCGAGAAGTATTTCATAAGGAATAGGATGTGTATTATTCATGGTTGGCCTCTCTTTCTTTAACAGACATTTCAATGAGTGTCGGTTTTAGCATGACTTCGTCTGGGGAGACTTTAAATTGTCCTGCTAAAGCCGGTATTTTTTTATCAAGAAGTAAGTCTGCCAAATCGAATGGAGTAGCACCATTCAGACTATCCCTCGCAGTAGAGTTGATGTGGCTGGCCATAAGATTGATGTCATCCTGCGTGTACCGATACATGCTGCGACCTTTTGGGATAACATAACGTATGTATTCGTGGTTCTTTTCCAAGCGACCTTTTTGATTGGAAACGTAGGGATCGCAATAGAATACATAGGTTCTGTGTATGCCTGATTCAGTCTTTTCGATGTCCCATGGATTCTTGAACTCGGAGCCATTGTCGGTAAGAATTACAGGAAAGTATTTCTTAAATGTCCTAATTCCAAGTGCAGTTGTAAGGCTGTTGATGGCATTAATTACACTGCGTTGAGTACAGTCAGGCATAAGGATAACAAGCATAAAACTACAGCTTCTAAATAGAAGAGTAAGGAGACATTTTCCTTTATCACGCCCGCCTTTGACGGTATCCATTTCGACAACGTCAAGGTCGGGATGTGTCTCTATGAAGCGCTCGAAATCAACATAGGTGCGTTTGTTACGATACACCTGTTGAAGATTCTTACTCTTTCTTGGCTCTGATTTTTTCTTGCGTTTCTTATAACGGACACGACGAGGTAAATCAATGTTACGAGCCTGAAATACGCGTTGATCAAGATAGTTGTAAAGTGTTCTCCGGCATACAGGAATCTCATCGGCATGTACTGCAAAGATGTGACTTAATGGCTGACCTTTTAGAATCAGAGGAGATATTAAATCATTTAGTTCCTGCAGTTCTTCAGGGGTCATGTTGATGCCTTTGCGAGAATTATAAAGGTTTTTTTCGTATTGTCTTTGGGCATATGCAGCGTCATATACTTTCTTGTCTAAAGGGCAAGATTTGTAGTCCTCACAGTAATTACAAACATATGGCGGTTTGTTAATCTTGTCGCATTTGAATGGTAAGAAATAAGGACATACATTAGTAGGATTGCGACGATAACAACGTTTGCAGTAAAATGAGCAATAGTGATTGTTATAACCTTGACACTGAAGTTCCTTGCTTAAGAGATCACAGTTTTTGTAATGCTTGCAGAGATTACATTTATAACTGAATTTGGCAGGAACAATTTTTGAGTAGCGCTTTACTTCTTTTGAAATGGTGGATGGGTCTTTGTGCAAGACAGATCCTATTGAAGAAAATGTGCTTTTCTGTAACAGTTCTTGTTCAATATATGTCCTGTTGGACAGGGTTAAATGTTTTTGATTATGTTCGTTCATATGGTAATCCTTTCTAAGAGACAGATAACCATGTGAAATTGTATCAAAAACTATGTGCACGAGTAAATTCCAGATTTGCCATTTTTGGAGTTGAAAAACTGGAATTAAAAATTTCACTTTACGGATATTTTGGATACGATGAAACCTGTATAAATGCAGAAAGCTGTAAAAATTTACGTTGAATTTTACAGCTTTTTTGCATATACTATTAGTAGAAATGAGTAATACATAAAGGAAGGAGTTGAAAGTATATGGCTAACATTTTACCAGTTTCAGATTTGAGAAATTATAATGAAGTTCTGAAAAATTGTCACAAAGGAGAGCCGGTGTATCTGACCAAGAATGGCAGAGGACGTTTTGTGGTTATGGATATTGAAGATTATGAATGTGATCGAGCAGAAAAGAAGCTCTTGATGAAACTTCAGGAAGCGGAAGAAGCGGTAAAGGATGGTGAGGGTTGGCTTAGCCTGGAAGAACTAAAAGAACGAATGGGGGAATGAAATGTTAAAATTGCGGATCAATCCGATTGTTGTTAAGGATTTGAAAGAAATTCGAGATTATATTGCAGAAGATAATAAGGAGTATGCAGCACGGACAGTACAGGAGATTTATAACAAATTTGAAAACCTTCAAATGTTTCCCGGGATAGGCGCAGAGCTTTCCAAAAGAGTTAGCTTTCAGACTGATTATAAGTATGCTGTATGGGAAGATTATGTAATCATCTACAAAGTGGGAGATGAATATGTCGAAATATATCGTGTCGTTAATCGTTATCGTGATATTACAAAAATATTTGAATGATAGGAACATTGTATTGAAACAGCCATATATGAATGAGAGTTGATAGAAGCTCTCGTTTATGCATGGCTGTTTCTATAGTTTATCAGGAAAAGTCAGGAAGACTACACACAATAATGCTAAAAATATATAAACTTTACATGCTCCAGTGTTTCAAGAAAGGCGATAACACGTTTTAACATATCAGGAGCTTCTTCAGGGAACTGTTCTTCCATGATGGAAACCAGATTGAATACCGTGTTGTCGCCATTTATATGAACCCATAAGGTACTGCCATATCGATCAAGTTTGATATGGCTTTTCTTTGGTTTGTGAAAATATTTCTGTGCGATCTTGTGGTAAAAACCGGTGTGCGGCATTTCGATCACAACAATCCCATCAGGCGACTGTTCCCATGTATAGTTCAGATTGATGCAGGGGATTTTGTCCATGTAGTTTTGTATATTACGTTTTTGCATGAGAAAATAAATCCTTTCCGGAAAATAAATTAAAGTGTGTTATTGGATGAGTGTTTATCTTTTGTTTTATGGATCATGTAGATCATACTGAAAAGCAGGGCAAGGAAGAACAGGCATCCACCCCATTTCCCCAGATGGAATCCCATAAGTCCCAGATTGATCCGATCACTCACGCCGAATATGGCAAGAACGGCAAGCAGGATTCCAACCAGCCCTTCACCTGCGATCATGCCGGAGGAGAAAAGAATACCGTTATTGCGGACAGTTTCGCGAGAAACTTCATCGGCAAATCGACGTTTTTCTATGAAAAGGCGGATCAGACCACCGATCATGATCGGAACTGTCAGGTAAATCGGCAGATACAGTCCGATGGCAAATGGCAGAACCGGGATACCTAAGATCTCGACAACGACAGCAATGCAAATGCCGACAATAACAAGTCCCCATGGAAGATTTCCATTCATAACACCTTCAACGACCATTTTCATAAGGGTTGCCTGTGGAGCAGGAAGCTCGGTTGAACCATATCCCCATGCGGCATTCAGAAGATAGAGAACACCACCGATCGCAAGACCGGATGCGATCGATCCGATCAGTTCACCGATCTGCTGCAGATATGGTGTTGCGCCAACGATATAACCCGTTTTCAGATCCTGCGAGGTGTCTCCTGCCATGGCGGCAATTATACAGATAACAGTGCCGATGCAGATGGCAGATGTCATACCCCGGTAACCGGTTATGCCAGCCTGTTTTAACAGGATCGTTGCAAATAACAGGGTTGCGATTGCCATACCGGACACGGGGTTGTTCGATGAGCCGACGACACCAACCATTCTTGCAGATACAGTTGCAAAGAAAAATCCGAAAATAATGATCAGGATGGATGTGACCGGATTGATCGGGATATCCGGAAATACACTCAGTCCGAATGCTACGATCAGGATACCGCCGATCGCATAAGGAAGTGGTATATCTTTGGATGTCCGGGTATTTCCATCTGTATGTCCGAAGCCTTTCAGGGCTTTGGCAAATGTGGATGCGATCAGTGGAAATGATTTTAGCAGGCTGAAGATACCGCCGGCTGCCACTGCGCCTGCACCGATATACCGCACGTAATTTCCCCATAACTGATCGACTGACAGTTCATGGATCGGAACAGAGGCAGGGAACAGGATGTTGTTGCCACCAACGAGAACGAGCAACGGCATGATAACAAACCATCCAAGTACAGCACCGCTTAACAGATAGGAAGCAACCTTTGCGCCACAAATATAGCCGACACCGACCAGCGCAGGGAGGACATCCATACCGAAGCCCGATCCTTTATAGGAAGGAATTGTCCATGCGATCTCACTTGGAAACAAATGCAGACCATCAGCAATAAATTTATAGACAGCGGAGATGCCAAGACCGGAAAATACCTGCATGGATTTGTGCCCGCCGGTTTCCCCGGCAAGCAGTACTTCAGCGCAGGCAGTTCCTTCCGGAAATGGAAGTGTACCATGTTCTTCTACGATCAGAGCGGTACGAAGCGGGATCATGAACAGAACGCCGATCAGACCTCCACAGATGGCGACAAATGCGATCATCAGAAAAGATGGAGGCTTTATATCGGGATTCTCATCTGCCCACATGAACAGGGCAGGCAGCGTAAAGATAGCTCCGGCAGCCAGAGATTCTCCGGCAGAACCGATCGTCTGAACCATATTATTTTCCAGAATAGAATCATGGCGCATTATCACGCGTACAATACCCATAGAAAGAACGGCAGCAGGGATTGAAGCCGATACCGTCATGCCGACCCTCAGACCCAGATAGGCATTTGCACCACCGAACACGACCGCCAGGATAATGCCGAGAATCACAGAAGCAGGTGTAAGCTCCGGCATCACCTTATCTGCCGGAATATATGGTTTAAACTGTTTCATAAACAAGCCCTCTTTAACATTTTTATTTTCCTAGTATGCACAGAGTTTGCTGGAAACATACATCTATTTTTGACATCATGGATTGCTGGCTTTAGCAACCGCAACCAAATAGCAGATTGCTTTTTGACATTTAATATGATATTATTGGCATGTATACTAGTATATTTTGCGAGAGGTAATACATTTGAGAAGAGACAGCAGTGAGACAAAGAGAAAAATACTGACCGTATGCGTCCGACTCTTTTTGGAGCAGGGGTATAAGAACACCTCTGTCAGTCAGATTGTTGACGAGGCAGATGTAGCAAGGGGAAGCTATTTGAATTTGTTTCCTGCCAAAGACAAAATTTTGCTGGAATTAGTGGAAACAATGTTTAGCGGTCAATTTGATATGGCAAGAAGCATTGCGGACAGAAATCTGCCGCCGGTATATGCTTATGCGGTCGAAACAGCGATTCAGCTGACTCTGACCGAACTGAACGAGAACCTGCGGGAGATATATATTGAGGCGTATTCTCTGCCGGACACGTCGGAATATATATATCTGCATACCACAGCAGAGCTGAAGCAGATTTTTGGCGCAAATTTTCCTGATGATACCGAGAGCGACTTTTATGAGATGGAAATTGGTACGGCGGGGTTGATGCGCAGCTATATGGCGAGAAAATGTGACATTCATTTTTCACTGGAACGCAAGCTTAGTCGATTTCTGACGGCAGCAATGCGGGTGTATCGGGTGCCGGAGGAGGAGCAGATAAAGACGCTTGCCTTTATTCAGTCACTGGATATCAAAGCAATTGCCACAGAGGTTATGTATAAGCTGTTTGCAATGTTGGAAATGAAGTATGATTTTAAGCTGTCGGGGAACAGCAAAAGGGAGGTAACAAAATGAGAAAACGATTATTGAGTATCATGCTAACTCTTTGCATGGTGTTCTGCTTTGTGCCGACTACGGCATTTGCAGCGGATTCGACAGTTAACAACGAAACGGAACTGAAGGTGGCACTTGAAAATACGGACTGTGCCGAAATCAAGTTAGGGGGAAACATTGAGACCACTGATACACTCGATGTGGAGCGCACTGTGATTCTTGATTTAAACGGATATACTCTGAGCTGCAGTTCGACATACGGGGATATCATTCGGGTACGTAGCAGCGGAAGCCTGACAATAAAGGACAGCGGCGCCGGCGGCAAGATCGACGGGCAGAACAAAAACTGCGGATTTAATGTCAAGGGCGGTACGCTGATCCTGGAGAGCGCCAGTATCGTGAACTGCAAGACCGACGGGGACGGCGGTGCCGTGGATGTTTCCAATACCGGTGTAACGGAAACGCCGATTAAGTATGGCAAGTTCATTATGAACGGCGGTGCCATTGTGAGCTGCAAAGCCGATGATGACGGTGCTGCTGTGGATATTGGCAGCGGATGCACTTTTACATTAAATGGCGGCACCATCAGCGATTGCAGAGCCGAGGATGATGGCGGTGCTGTATTTATTAAGCAGAGAGGTTTCTTTGTGATGAATGGCGGAACAATTGAAAATTGCTCTGCATACAATAATGGCGGTGCAATAAATATATATGAAGACGGCAGTTTCACTATGACCGGTGGTGCAATTAAGGACTGCAAGGTAGACCTGGGCGGTCTTGGCAATGCTGTGTATGGCAAAAACAACACGGCTATCGTCTCCATTTCCGGTGGAACAATCGAAAATTGCGGGGCATCTCCATTGTCTTTTGATATATTCACTGTATCTTTCGACTCCGATGGCGGAACCCCTGTTGCGGAACAGAAGGTACTGAATGCACCTGTTGTCAGACCGGATGACCCTGAAAAAGCAGGATACATCTTTAAGGACTGGTATGTCGGTGAAACACGATTTGATTTTTCCGTATCTGTTAACGAAAATACGACGCTAAAGGCGAAGTGGACGGATGCTGAGAAACCGACAGGCGAAATAAATATTGGCACGAACAAGTGGCGCGAATTGCTTAGCAATATCACGTTTGAATTGTTCTTTAAGGACACGCAGACCATTGCAATTACCGCAAGTGACAATAGCGGCGAAACGGTAACGATCGAATACCTGCTGTCCGAGAAGGCACTGACCGAAGCAGAGCTTACAAACTCGTCCTTCTCGGCGTATACCGCACCATTCGACATTGAACCCGATAACGAATATATTATCTATGTCAGACTGACCGATACAGCGGGCAATACAGGTTACATCTGCTCGGATGGTATTGTGCTTGACGGCACAAGTCCTGTGATTTCCGGCATTGAGAACGGCAAGACCTATTGTGAAACACAGACGGTTACGGTTACTGAGAAGCATGTAAAGACCGTCACCGTAAACGGAACAGCAATCACGCTTGACGAAAACGGTAGTTTTGTCCTCGCTCCGGCAAATGGTAAGCAGAAAATCGTTGTTACAGACAAGGCGGGAAACACAGCCGAAATGACTGCAACGATCAACGATGGGCATACCTATGGTGAATGGACATCGAACGGCGATGGCACGCATACCCGCAGATGTACCGTTGACGGTTGCCAGGCAGGCACACAAACAGAGAATTGCATTGATGCAGATAAAAACCATAAGTGTGATATATGCGATTATATAATCAGCAAGTGTACCGACACAGACAAAGATCACATCTGTGATTACTGTGGTAAGGTGATCAGCAGCCATACCGGCGGCAAGGCGACCTGTAAAGACAAGGCGGTATGTGAAGTCTGCGGAGAAGCCTACGGTGAGCTTGACGCAAACAATCATTCCAACCTCAAGCATGTAGCTGCAAAGACGGCGACAAAGGTCACTGAGGGTAATATTGAATATTGGTACTGCGAAGGCTGCGGTAAATATTATAGCGATGCCGCGGCGACGAAAGAAATTACCAAGGCTGACATCGTAACGGCGAAGCTGTCGGATAATCCGAAATCTCTTCAGACCGGTGACACAAGCAGCCTCGCTTTGTGGATTGTCCTGCTGTTTGTCAGTGGCGGTGCAGCCGTTGGCTTAACAGTTGTAAATGTAAATAGAAAGAAAAAGTTTAACAGATAGTTGAATAGCAATCCCCTGTTCCGTTTTCCGAGCAGGACAAAAGCGTCGTAGAAATACGGCGCTTTTGTCTTTAGCAATGACAGGTCTGCCCAGGGAACATCTATTTGTGTAGAAAGCACAAAACATTTTAAATTTTTTATACCATCAGTACGTTGCCGCTCCAAGGTGCAAAGAATATAATCTAATCATAAAGAAATAGAAAATAATACTTTTTAGTACAGCTTCTGTACTAAAAGGTTTTATATATAATATAAGCCTATAAATTATAAAACAAAAGTTTAATTGAATGGAGGAATTTATTATGTTACCTGTAATCTATGGAGAAAATATGTTTGATAATTTTTTCGGTGAGCACAACCCGCTGTTTGGTAAGAGTAGTAGAAATCTGATGAAAACAGATATTCGTGAGACCGACGATGCAAAGGCTTATCGTCTGGCAGTTGATCTGCCTGGTTTCAAGAAAGATCAGATCAGTCTTGATCTCAAAGATGGTTATTTGACCATCAGTGCTGAAAAAGGATTGGATAAGGATGAGGAAGACAAGAAAGGTCGTATCCTGCGTCAGGAACGTTATGCTGGCTCCTGCTCTCGTAGCTTTTATGTTGGTAATGTAAAGCCAGCAGATGTTAAGGCGAAATATGAATTTGGTGTATTGACCATTTTGGTTCCGAAAGAGGACATTAAAAAGTCTCCTGTCAGCACCGCAATTACGATTGAATAAGTTGTATTGTATTTGTATATATCCAACTAACCAATGCCTGCCACCCGCATAGTGCAGGTGGCAGGTTTTTCATGAGGCAGAGAAAATGGAACAAAATATTTCTTTAACCGATGTAATTGACATGCATGTTCACACAGCACCGGATATATGCCGGCGAACTTATAATGATTTAGAATTAACAACTGTTGCTGTTCGTACCGGAGTGAGAGCTATCGTGATCAAGGGGCATCACTGCTCAACTGTATCTCGTGCAGCACTTTGTAATTTCTATAATCGAAAAAACTTTGACAGCAATTCTTTCGTCATGTATGGCGGGTTGGTTTTAAATTATGAAGTAGGTGGCTTAAATCCAAAGGCAGTACAGACTGCACTTGAAATGGGAGCAAAAATCATTTGGTTGCCAACGGTGGATGCAGAAAATGACTATCGGAAGCACGGCAAATCAGGAGGTATTCGTATGACGGATAACCATGGTATACCCACTATGGAACTTCGCCGTATCTTTTCTCTGATTAAGGAATATGATGCCGTTCTTGCTACCGGTCATATTTCTCCGGAAGAGATACGTTGCGTAGTAGACAGCGCTCGGAACATCGGTGTACAAAAGATCGTGATTACGCATCCGGAATATTGGGTTGTAGATATGAGTCTTGAAAGTCAAAAGGAACTGGTTCTTGATTATGATGTCATTTTAGAACGTTGTTTTATGCAACCCCTGAAAAATGGGCAATGGGTTAGTAATGCATCTCGTAATCTTGAAGCCATTTTCCAAGTTGGTGCAGAAAGTACAATCCTATCTACAGACTGTGGCAATCCTGCAACGCCACCGTGGGACGAATCGATGCGACAGTATCTGCAATTTATGGTGAATCACAATATCAGTCCAGAAGACCTACGCAGTATGACGAAAACAACGCCGGCTTGGCTCTTGGGGCTTGCAGATATACTAGAATAAAAAAGACACATTCCTTTCTTTGCTCAGATTTTATAAGCAAGGAAATGTGTTTTTTTTTATAGGAAAATTCGTCCTACTATACGTTATTTTCATTTTTAAAAAAATTATTTTAAATGTTTAGAATTTAACTTCTTTAATATCAGCGTTGCCTGATCACTTATATTTTTAAATGCGCTGTCTGGTTTTCCAAGAAAATATCCCTGCCCATAATGAACGCCTAAGCTGTGTAGGCATTTGAGCTCCTCGGCTGTTTCTATTCCTTCTGCAATCAAGATTGTTCCTGTCGCGTTGCAGTAATGCAACAAAAGTTCCATCATAATCTTTTTCTTTTTTTGTTTTTGTATATTCCTGACCAGTTCTATATCTGCTTTTAAATAGTCTGGCGATGTATTTACTACCCGGTTCAGTCCGGAATATCCTGCTCCGACATCGTCCAGTGCTATTTCATATTCCTGATCTGCATAATGTTTCATAATTTGTTGCAAAATTTGATAATTTTCTATATCCGATCGTTCGGTAATCTCAAATACAATGTCACGGAGTAAAACTCCGGCTTTTGCAGCTTTACGATTTGTAAATCCTTGTATAAAGGACTTGTCCTGAAAAATATTACCATCTACATTAAGAAACAATTTTAGTTTTTCCGGTTTATTCGCTGCTGCCATTAATGCTTTGTTTCTGCATAATTTCTCTAACTCCCAAACGCAGCCCTCCTTTTCGGCAATCACAAACAACTCAGAAATCATAATTGTTGTATTTATATCAGCAATGCGACTAAGAGCCTCATATCCTGCTATATTTCCGGTCTGTAAGTTCACAATTGGTTGAAATACTGGGTATATAGCTTTCCTTTCAAGTATTTTGTATAATTCATCTGCTTTATTTACTTTCATTCTCTCTTCCCCTGTTATTTTTGAAGATTTTGAAGACATTTATCTAGTGGTTTCAGTTCAGCAAATGCTTTCTCAAAACAAACAATTTTTTGCGTAAACGACGGCAGAAAGTAAATAAATCTTTCTGTCGTCATCTTTTCTTTTTTCATATCAGTGCTTTTGCCGTAGAAGTTTTAGAATCATGACAAAACATGCTCCTGCAGACAAAAACATAATAGTAGCCCAGAATCCGAGCATACTATTGTCACCCGTTTTCGGCACATTTGTCTGTCCTTCCGTAGGCACAGTTGTGTCTGCAGAAGAATCAGAGGAATTTTTTGAAGTGTGGTTTGATTCCTCAGTCTGATTATTCGGTTCAGTTGTCGGTTCAGTTGTCGGTTCAGT
>DJPV01000029.1:13506-37699 GCA_002437435.1 Lachnospiraceae bacterium UBA6403
GTCGGTTCAGTCGTCGGTTCATTGCCTGAATCTGGTTTCTCAGATGCTGAATAGCTGCAATTAATGGCACCAATCGTAAGTGCACCACTAGCTACGCCATCGCAAAAGCGGTATATAGGACGTTGTCCGTTTACAGTATACTCGGCACTTGAAATTGCAAATCCTTCGTTGTTAGCAGTAGTATCTACACCAGAAGCAGGTAAAACATGAATAATTTCCAAATTTGACGAACCATTCAATGTAATCTGTGCCATGCGATTACCATAGCCATCATCTGTCGCTACCCAAAGTTTCTTTTCATAGGTGTCATAGTCTAATGCCATTGCACCGCCTAGCTTAGAGTCAATATCCGCAATCTGCACAACAGTCTCATTTTCATTCAGAATATAGGCATATACGTGACCATTATCCTCTAACGCCACAAAGAAAATGCCACCGGCAACTGCATTGGGATAATTCGCTGCATCAAATGCACTACCGGTATTCTGATCGATCAATTTGCCATTTACATCAGCTGCTGCGACCCATTCCACAGCTTCAATGCCCATGTTGGCAGAAACCTGCGGAAGTGTTGCGGTCAAATCCCATTGTTTCTGTGCAACAAGACGTGTACCGCTCTCATTTGGATTGACCATCAAAATCGTATCATAGTTCACACCCTTAGCACTGTTATCACGCTCGGAAGCAAGGTAAATCATACCGTTGCCATCCACCGTGATTCCCTCTGCATCAGGTCCTTTTGCTTTTTCATTGTTAGCATCTTTTCGGAAGCAGACACGCTTGCCCTGTTCAAAGCCACTAGCAAAGGTCAGCTTTCCATCCTTGGTCACATCCATAACCCAGAAGGTCGCAGTTCCATTGTCTACTGCGTAGAGCTTACCATCGGCAAAATCCAGACCGGAAGAATCCTCCAGAAAGGTAGAAGTAGTATCAAATATATGTACTTCATTGCTGCCAGGCCATGTAATAACATCCGGTATATCAGAAAAAATGTTTGCAGCACCGGGAGTAGCTTTCAGTGTATTTTGATATTTGTTACCATTGACATCTGGATACAGCCCCCAACTTGGGTTCGTATGACTTCCGACTGGCCAAGTTGTTGTGGCAATTTGTTCCCCATCCTCAAACAAGCGGACAGAATCTCCCTTACCTAGGCCAAATGTAAAGCCCTTTGCACCGCTGTCATCCTGATAGATCACAAAAAAACCGTTTGCTGGAATCGTTGTTCCATCTGGAATGGTATAAGGATTTTTATCTTGATTATCTTTTAGTACAAGACCAGAAATATCCAATACTTCAGCTGTAGGATTAGCTAACTCTATCCAGTCCGAACCACCGCCGGAATCATTTGACTGTACTTCATTAATAACCACAGGGTTGACAATCTTATTCTTCTTGCCTTTGGTAGCTGTAGCAAAATCCTGAAATACACCGGTACCATCCGGTATACGTGCATATACACCATTTGCATGTGATGACCATTCATATTCAGTGATGAGAATGCCACTTGCATCGTAAATCGCGGCCTTATCCTGCTTGCCCAAACCAAAGGTAAAATCCTTGTTCTGGTCAAATACATAGAGTGCACCGGCTTTCAATATTGTTCCATCCGGCAATGGCGTAGTATCCACTTTATGTCCCACGGGATCATTATCCAACAGATACCATCCGGAAATGTCCACAGACTGTGTTCCGACGTTTATAATCTCTACCCAGTCTGTCGCATCACCGTCGGACTCCACCTCGTTGATCACTATAGATGGAGCATAATATTTATTAGCTGACCCCTTTGTTTCTTTTGTCAGGCGAAATACACCGGTGCCGTCAGGATAACGTCCATAGGATGCCTTTGCTGGATCACCATCATAGGAAGCATGCTCCGTCCAACTATACTCATCCAGCAAATTACCATCTTTATCGTATAATCGGATGGTATCACCGGAACCGATGCCGATGGCTTCTTCAAATATACCTTCTACAAAGGTTTTTGTCTGATCATCATAAATCGATCCGCTGCTTTTGGCATCCACCACCAGCAGCTCTTCCGCGGCAATCGTACTTCCGTCTGGGAAACGCCAACGATGATCGTCTGAATTATCTCGCAGCTCGAAACCGGAAAGATCCAACGATTTTTTTCCGGTATTCATTAATTCCACCCAGTCATCAGGGCTGGAGTTAATCTCGTTAAGCACCAGCTCCGGCTTTGCGGAAGACTCAGGCTGTGAAGGGTTAGTCACGGCAGGTGATGCATTGACCATGCCCTTGGTGGCCTCTGTGTCGGCAAAGCTGCCATCGGCCTGCCTAGACCATGTGCCAGCTGCAACGCCGGTATAAGCATAGCTATCGACCTGGATTCCATTTGCATCATACAGGATAGCAGTATCTGCCTTTCCTAATCCAAAGTCAAAATTCACTGTTTCTTCAAAAATCAAATATGCGCCGGGCTTCAGAATGGTTCCTTTTGTTAGTGGGGTTATTTTTCCCTCTGTTTTTCGTTCTGTGCCTTTATCATCGGTCAGATACCAACCGGAAATATCTATCGGCTCTGAGCTGATATTTGTAATTTCCACCCAGTCGTTCCCTTTATTTGGAGCATCTGATTCCACTTCATTAATCACGATGGATGGTTGCTGATTCTGTGATTCTGATACAGTATCTGCTGCAAGAGCCTGTGAAGGCACCAGCATGGTTGCTGCCAGAAACACGCATAGAGTTTTTGCTGTTTGTTTCATAGTCGTCCTCCTGCGAATTATTTGAAATATCCAATATTCCTATTGTATATCTTATATTAGGTAGAGGACGTAAAATTCACAATCAATTATATGTAAAATATAGGTGAATAACCGGATTCTCTTCCTTATATAAATAAACCCGGCTTTCGTGTTTCCCCGCTTTATTTTGCTTCTTTACATGTTCTGATCTTAATTATACACATTCTGATAATAATGATAAATGTCATCCCGATATGACATCACTGTTACCTTTGTCCCATATAAATATCTGTGTAGTATTATCGTGACTTTTCTGCACCTTTCTTATTCTCCGTCTGCAGCCGTTTTTCCAATGCCGACTGTTTCGCAAGAATGGCATTCATCTTATCATACAAATCCTCGATCATGATTTCGGTTTTCAAGTTTACTTTATAATCATTTTCAGCTCTGCGGCGATCCTTTTCCTCCTGTCGGTTCTGACTCATCATAATAAGTGGAGCCTGAATTGCCGCAACACAAGAAAGAACCAAATTCAGTAGGATAAATGGGTACGGATCAAAAGCTCGGGATGCCAAAACAACATTGACAACCATCCAAAGAATCAGCACACCGGTAAAAGAAAAAATAAATGCCCAGCTGCCTGCAAATTTTGCAATGGCATCGGCCGCACGTTGCCCCAGCGTATACTTTTCCTTTCCGCTTTCAGGACTGACTGAAATTTTGCTGTCTGCCAACAGATTCAACACTTCCTCATCTGTCATATCGCGACGGATATCCTTTAGTACTTCTTTTAACAGTTTTCTATTTTCTTTCATAATAGATTTTCCTTCTTTCATTTTTATTTATATTTTGCAAAAAGAAATCAGGGCCTTTTTCCTCGAATAAGAGCAGTGAAACACCAAGCAAAAGATCGGCATGTATGGCGGGCTCATCCAGTGGAATTCCAAAATCCTCCTGTATTCTGCGTATCCGATAAAGCACTGTATTACGATGAGTAAAAAGGGCATCGCAGGTTTTCTTCAGCGAACGGCAGCAATTCAAATAATAATAAAGTGTTTCGCAATACTGTGTGTTTTTTTCCCGGTCATGTATAGCCAATATCTGTATCTCTTTTATGATCAGATCTCTACGTCCCTCTATATTTTTTAGTAAAAGCGGCATACGTAGCTGTGCGATCGTGCAAACATTCCCACTATGAAAACGATGATCCAACATCAACTCCAATGCTTCATGAGCCGTCTGGTATAAAGCCGGCAGTTCAAACAGGTCACCAAGTCCGTCTGACATCACTACCCTTAACTGAAACTCCTCTGCCAATGCAGAAAAGCTATTAAAATCTTCTTTCTCATGTAAAAACAGAAACACATCTCCTTTATAAAGAAAAGAATGTGACTGCGGAAATTTTGCATTAAGTTCATCTTTCAAATGTCTCTTGCCAAAATATTGGCTATGATAAGCGGTTAGATTAATCAGCGCAAATCCTGTTGGATGAAAATCCATAAGGTAAGTACCGGAAGCCTGTAAGCGGAAATAAGGTTCCGAAGAAAAGCCCCCATCTAAAAGATGCATTAAAATATCCTCTGCAGTTTCAAATGGTCTGTCATGCCGACTCATTTCGATAAATGCCTGCTTCGACAAAACCTGTTCAACTGTATTCCATGTTTCTTGTGGAATTTTGGATAAATGTCCATCTGTATCTATACAGATAAGGTAGCCAAGTCGGACACCGGAACTGACGAGGGGGACAAAACGGCGACGATAAACGCTGCCATCCAGCTTTATATAATTATCTGCCCCTTTAGACAATGACTCACTCTGACTAATGATTGCTCCTGCTTCATAGGTGATTTGTCCCTGTCGAACTGCTTCCTGAAAAAGCGGATCGGTAAAGCCGAATGGCCGGTGGTGTGCCGCAACATGAAAGGTATCGTCCAGTATCAGAAGCGGGCATTCTAACAGTGCACCGGCATCAGCCACCAAAGTCTTCAAATCATCATGTGCAAAAAACTCTGCCAAAAATACATCTGTACTGTAATTATTCAATTTTTCATCTCCCATGTTCTCCTCCCTTTTGTTTGTGCATAACGCACAAGTGTTATTTTCTTTATTATACTTCCGGTTTATTGTAGATTCAAGTATTAAAGCTTATACTATATATAGATATTTATAAACTGAAGATATAAATAATAATTTCAAAATCTATGAAAATTCTAAACAATATCAGCGGTATATTTTTGATTGCAGTATGTATCTATTGCTTATAATCATGCACACGGATTCGTTCTTCTTTTTTTATCTTCCGCATAGATTTCATAAAAACTTGCAAAAGTCATATCCGGTTTTACTTCATGCTTCAACATCTGTTCAGGTTTCCGCATCTGAACTTTCCATTTTGTAGGAAGGCCTCGTTTGGAAGTTTGTTTGGTTCTTACTGTCCCATCGGTATAACATAGACCGCTCGCCACCGGCAAGACACACCGAACGGCTGTCATAAACGTTGCGATAAAGCCATCGACTTGCAACGTTCGGTATCAATGTTGTTGAGAGAAAAAAGGATCTATGCTACAATGGTGGCGTGAATTTTGAACGGATAGAAAGGCAACACTATGTATAAATACTATTTATTTGACCTGGACGGCACATTAAGCCAGTCCGAGCCTGGCATTCTCAACTGCATCCGCTATGCGCTGGATGCTGCCGGATTGCCGGAGCCGCCGAAGCCTGTGTTAAAGACATTTATCGGACCATCGCTGTATGATTCATTTACATCCAAATGCCATGTTGACCATGATCAGGCGCTCTGGCTGGTGGACAAATACAGAGAACGCTATAACGTGATCGGTTTGTATGAGACCTCCATCTATGATGGAATCCCGGAGACACTCAAAGCCTTAAAAGAAAGAGGTGCGAAGATCGGGGTTGCGACATCCAAGCCTACAGCACCGACGGAAAAGATACTTGAGAAATTCGACCTTGCAAAGTATTTTGATGTTGTGATCGGAAGCAATCCGGATGGAACCGGTTCAGACAAACAGGTTCTGATCGCTGAATGTCTGAAACGATTAAAAGAGTCCGATGCGGAAGGTGTTAATATGTCACAGACTGACAGAGAAGAATCCGTTATGATGGACGATTCTGTATCGGAAGTTAGGGTACAGACTCATGAAAATGATGCAGTGATGATCGGTGACCGGATGTTTGATATCAATGGTGGACATGCCTGCGGAATTGATACGGTTGGTGTTCTGTATGGATATGGAAATCGTGAAGAATTTGAAAAAGCCGGAGCAGAATATATCATCAGCCGCCCGGAGGAGCTTTTGACATTATAAGGAAGATCAGACAGAAGCCCTTAATGGGTATTCATAAGGGTATTAAGGGTATATAGAAGGCAAATGCAGCCATATACCATAAAAGAGGAGAAAGAAAACATGAGAAAATTATTAACGCTTGAGGATATCCATGAGCGTGAGAAAACAATGGTGTTCATGTTTCATGATCTGTGTGAGAAGCACGGGCTGCGGTATTATCTGTGCGGCGGCACACTGCTTGGAGCAGTCAGACATCAGGATTTTATTCCATGGGATGATGATATCGACATTCTGATGCCGCGGCCGGATTATGAGAAATTACAGGAAGTG
The DNA here is from genome assembly GCA_002437435.1 of Lachnospiraceae bacterium UBA6403. GTDB lineage: Bacteria > Bacillota > Clostridia > Lachnospirales > Lachnospiraceae > Coprococcus. The sequence continues at coordinate 19,859 of DJPV01000029.1, forward strand.
ATCAAAGAGCAGCCGTTTCTGCCGGAGCATAAGTTCCTGTCGGCAAGCCTTGGAAATCTGGATGAGCCATATACGAAGCTTGCAGATACGAGGACAAGACTGGACAAATATTATACGAAAGACAAGTACGATATCTATTTATGGATGGATATTTTCCCGATGGACGGCCTGCCGGATGATGATGTCGAGATTGAACGGATCTATAAAAAGGCACACTGGTATCGCAGGATCATCCAATATCTGAAGATGAAGACCGGACGGGGCGGCAATCTGGTCAAGAAGATCGTGAAGCCGATCCTGAAACCATTTGCATATCTGATCTGGGGCAAGAAGCGGACGGTGAAGAAGCTGATCCGGTTATGTACACAATATGATTTTGAATCATGCAAATATGTTGGCGGCATTGCCTGTGGCTACGGTCCGCAGGAGAAGATGCCAAGGGAAGAATATGTAAAACCGATGAAGGTGACATTTGGGGGCAGAGAGCTGATCGCACCGGGCTGCACGGACTACTACCTGACATCCCTTTACGGCGACTATATGAAGCTTCCACCGGAAGAAGAACGGAAAGCTCACATTATCAAAATGTATCAGGTAGAGTAAGTATACAGATATATGTATAAGGAACAGAGTAACTTGTGGACAACATGGATATTACAAGTGTTTCCTATATCAAGATGAGAATAAATAAAATTCATTCAGGAGGAAATGAAAATGAAAGATAAGATTTTAGAAGAAGATCTGTTATACATTGCAAATGCAGGTGGAGATTATGAGAAATTATATGGCAAATCCATTCTCATCACAGGAGCAACCGGCCTGGTTGGTTCCCAGATCGTAAAGGCACTTCTTAAGATGAACGAAGTAAAGAATGCCAATATCACGATCTATGCATTTGTCAGAAATGCAGAAAAAGCAGACAAGATATATGATGAATTTGCAAAGGATAAGCTGGTCTATGTGATCGGTGATGTTGGAAATCCGGTTACCGATGAGACTGTAACTCTGTCGAATGGCAAGAAGATCTCAGAAGTACAGATCAATTACATCATCCATGCAGCAAGCCCTACAGCATCCAAATTCTTCGTGGACTATCCTGTAGAGACAATCATGACTGCAGTAAATGGTACAAAGAATATGTTAGACCTTGGTAAAGAAAAGCAGTCCGAGGGTGTTGTATATATTTCTTCGATGGAAGCATTTGGCGCACCGGATCCTGAAAAGCCATATGTTAAGGAAGACGATCTGGGATACATCGACATCCACAATCCAAGAAGCTGTTATCCGGAAGGCAAACGTCTCTGTGAGTGTATGTGTTCTTCTTATGCAAGTGAGTATAAGCTGCCGGTTCGTATCGCAAGACTGTCACAGACATTTGGCGCGGGCATCAGCTATGAGGAGAATCGTGTATTTGCACAGTTTGCAAAGGCGGCTATGAATAAGACAGATATCGTTCTGCATACAGCCGGAAAATCCGTTGGTAACTACTGCTATACCAGAGATGCCGTTATGGGTATCCTGCTCCTTCTTGTAAAGGGAAATAACGGTGAAGCCTATACCGTAGCACATCCGGATGCACATATTACGATCGGTGATATGGCGAAGATGGTTGCAGAAAAGCTGGCGAATAATGAGATCAAGGTCGTATTTGACATACCGGAAAGTGCCATGACATTCGGCTATGCACCGGATGTAAATATGCGTTTGAATTCAGATAAACTTCAGGCACTTGGCTGGAAGCCGATGATCGGTCTGGAGGAAATGTATACCCGTATGATAAAGAGTATGGAATATACAAGGTAGATTTATCTGGGATAAAGAAAACAGGAGGATATAGAGGTTGGTAAACAGGATCGTAGTCGGAGCGGACAGCTTCAGTATACATGGAAAATTTGATGAGCAGGGGATGTTTCTTTTGATGGAAGAGGGCGATATCCTTTCAGATGAGGATTTTGCGCGTATCGTGACCTTTGCTGATGCCCACAGAAACGGAGATATCTTTCTGTTGCCGAAGAAATACGGACCGAGCAGGAACAGCAGGAAAGGAATCATGTATGCGCCATTTTCCGCATACCGCGAGAAGGGCAGGCATGCGCCTTGGCTTGCCCAGAAACTGGACAGAGAGCAGGAATTTTATGGTGTCTATGAGCGTCTTACAAATGGTGTGATCTCTACGGAGATTTTAAGGTTTCTGCATGGATTTACACCATTTGGTATGATATTTAAAGGAAGTCTGTTAAATCAGATGATGAAGATTGCAGATTCCGGAATACAGGAGAAGCCTGCGATGAAGCAGGGAACAAATGTGACGTTCGGAAGTCCTGCTCGTACACTGGAGGATGTTCTGGTAAAAGGTTCGGTTTCAGTATTAAAATGGCTGCTAGCCGTTCAGGCAAGAGCCTGTCTGGATGGAAAATTGTATTATATCGACGGTGTTGACTATATTTTGAAAAATAGTTTTGAAGGAGATAAGACCTTTTTTGAGGGAATCTATGACCGAGCATGGTATGAGGATACGGTTGACCTTCTGATCGAATGGTTAAAGGAGATGTCCATTCATCAGGAGACCCTGCAGATGCTTGTTATGCAGCATGCATTGTTCATTGTAAAATATATGATCCAGGCAAATCTTGATAACCTGAATAAGCATTTATTTGAAGACACCGACGGAGAGGCTTTTTTATGGAAGCTCGGAGAAGTGCTTTCTTATATCGATGATTCGATCATTTGCGAGAATCAGGGATACCATGTGGACATGAAGAACGAAGACTGTCTGGTATGGGTATTGCTGATCTTAAAATATAAGGATACCAGTCTGGAATTTGATTTTGCAGATGGCTGCTACAGCTATAATGATATCCAGATCGGAGAGCTTACAAAGCCAACGGCGGATATTCAGTTTATGGATAATAAAGATATGGAAGATCACACAGAGCTTACGATCGAAGGACGGTTATCGCCTATCCTTTTGATGAATGGGGCAGAGTTTGGTGTTCTTGTCGGTGACCGGTTCTATCCGGCAGAATACAATGAGCGGTATGCGCATACGAAAGCATTTGGTATGTCGATCTTCAAGCTTCGGGCATTTACGATCCGGGTGGATCTTCCATATGGACAGGAAACGGAACTGGCTTATGTGACAAGAGTCCGGGCAGATGTCTTTGAAAATGGTGAAACGATGGGAATGGCTGTAGAGGATCTTCCGGTCACGCTGGAATTCGATTCCCATTTCAGCCGCCTGTGTGACCGTTTTGCTCACAGCTATTGGAAGATCAACAAGAAGCTGTATATGTATAAAACTGAAGTAAATATAATGAAGGTTGATCCGGTGATGCGTGGGAAGATCGCAGGAAGAGAGCTGGCATTGTGGCGTGATATGTTTGCGACCAGACAGAAGAAGATTATTAAATTTATCATTGTCCGGGCATTCTTAAAGGCGAAGCCGGTCTTAAAGCACCGCCCGATCTGGCTCTTTTTCGATAAGATTTATAAGGCGGGGGATTCCGCAGAATACATGTACAAATATGCAAGAAGCAAGAAAGATGGCATTAAATGCTATTATCTGGCAGATGGCGCATCGGAAGATTACGCACGTCTGGAACGCGAAGGAATGAAGCCGGTCAAACGGAGAAGCATCAAGCACCGATATGCATTTTTATATGCGGATATGGTGATCGTGTCAAACTCTACTGTCTATGCATTTAATGATTTTGGTACGATCAATTCAGCATTGATCCGTGATCTGATGAACTTCCATGTAGCCTGTGTTCAACATGGAATGTCGATCCAGAAGATAGCAGTCGCACAGAACCGGTTGAGAGATAATACACGGTTGTACTTCTGTGCGTCCAAATATGAGATTGAGAATCTGTCGAAGCCGATCTATGGTTATGAGGGCTATGATGCGTTGAAGCTGACCGGAGTTCCACGTTATGATGGGCTTATAAATGAAGATAAGCGTCAGATCCTGTTATCCCCGACCTGGCGGATGCAGGCAGCAGTTCCGGTTACAAAGAATGAGGGCGTGAGCCGTGACTACAATCCACTCTTTAAGGAGACAACCTACTATCAGGTATATAACAGTCTCATTAATGATGAGCGTCTGATCGAGGCGGCAAAGAAATATAATTATAAGATCGTCTATGTACTGCATCCGATCGTCAGTCCGCAGATCGATGATTTTGATAAGAATCCTTCGGTAGAGATCATTCCGGCGGTTGCCGTTCACGGACATTCCGGTGTCAATTATGAGAAGGTGTTCCGGGAATCCAGTCTGATGGTTTCGGATTTCTCCGGTGTTCAGTTCGATTTTGCTTATATGCGCAAGCCGGTGGTCTACCTGCACCATCACGATATACCGAAGCATTATGAGGAAGGAACCTTCCATTATGATACGATGGGATTTGGCGAGATCTGCGGGGACAACGATGAACTGATCGATGTTATGATCTCCTATATGCAGAATAACTGCGAGATGAAACCGGAATACCGCAGACGTGCCGATGATTTCTTCCAGTTTGCCGACCATGACAACTGTAAACGAATTTACGATGTCATGATCGACTACCAGAAGACAAAGATTCATTAAGAAATAGCTTTTTCTACAGCATCAACTATGATCTCCAGGGTTTTTAACCGGGCATATTTTTTATCGACTGATTCGATGATATGCCATGGAGCATAGGTGGTGCTTGTTTTTTGCAGCATTTCATTGACGGCTGTTTCGTATTGATCCCATTTTTCACGATTCCGCCAGTCTTCATCCGTGATCTTCCACTGTTTATCCGGCGTATTCTGTCGCAGGGTGAATCGTTCAAGCTGGGTATCTTTGTCAATCTGTATCCAGAACTTGATGATCACAGCCCCCCAGTCATACAGTTCTTTTTCAAATTCGTTAATTTCGTTGTAAGCACGTTTCCAGTCATTTTCACTGCAGAATCCTTCGATCCGTTCTACCATGACTCTTCCATACCAGGTTCGGTCGAAGATAGCTACATGACCGGAGCGTGGAAGCCTGGTGAAGAAACGCCAGAGGAAATGTCTGGATTTCTCATACGGAAGCGGACTTGCAATCGGGAATACTTCATAACCGCGGGGATCTAATGCTTCCGTTACACGCTTGATATTGCCGCCTTTTCCGGCTGCATCCCATCCTTCGTATGCGATGATGACAGGAATCTTTTTGTGGTAAATGGTATTGTGCAGCTCTCGAAGTCTTCCCTGTAATTCTTTCAGACGTCTGGAATATTCTTCGTCAGTTACCGTCTTGTCCCGTAAAGAGATATCCGACAGCTTCGGCATATCCATAAGAGGAAATACATTCTGTGGGATTGGAACTGCCAGTGCGTGATTCTGCAGGGCAATATCGATTCCCTCTGTCAGGATTTCCAGCACCTGAAGCTCTGCCCATTTCTTAGAGCTGCCATCGATGATATACCATGGTGCGCGGGAAGAATCGGTAGCATCTAAGAATTTGTCAAAAATGTCCAGATATTTTTCATAATGTTTATTCTGTGCAAGATCGGTATCGGTTACTCTCCATTTGGTTGCAGGATCATCAGCAAGCGTCTGGATTCTTTTTTTCTGCTCTTTTTTCGAGATATTCAGAAAGAATTTGACTACCAGATAGCCATTATCGGTTAACTGACGTTCAAATCTTCGTACGTTTGCGATCCGAAGTTCATAGTCTTTTTTTGATAATTCTTTGTGTGCGTACTCACGTGTAAGCTGATCCATCCAGCCGGAGTCCATAAAGACGAAATTGCCGGCTTCCGGTATTTCTTTTACGAACCTCCAGAGAAATGGTTTTCGCCTGTCTTCTTCTCTGACCTTTTCCAGTGATGCGACACGGTAAAAACGTGGATCAATATTATTGATGATCCGTCCGATCAGACTGCCTTTGCCGGAAGTGCCCCAGCCTTCTGCCAGAACAATGACCGGAAGCTTATGCTCCCGGACAGCAAGCGCCTGTGCCGCCAGTTTCTCCTGCAAGACCTTTAACTGTGCCTTCATTTCCTCATCTGATGGTTTTTCTTTCATAATTCGATTATTCAACATACATAACACCCCCTGTGTAATGATCTGCTATGATGGGGATACCTTTAACATTACCAATCAGGGGACGCTTCCGCTCGTTTCCCCGCTGTGTAACTTCGAACTAACCTCGGTAAACCTCGCTAAGGTCTCAGTTAGCCCTGCAACGGTACTAAGATGCCGCTAATGCGCCATCTAAGGATCGGCGACCTCAAATGCCCCTGTATTGGTAAGTTAAGGTATCCCCATCATATTCACATTATGATTATATTAAATAGTTATTTTTATTATTTTCCAGTTATATCATAAAGTCAATGGACAAAATGCTTAAATTATCTAAAGGACACGCATATAAAAAAATTTTTTATTGTGTTAACAAATTCTATTGTCATGTTGACTGTTATATTGTAAAATGTACATGAGGTTAGGGTTGGATTCTTGTAGAGTTTATTTTGTGCTGAATTTTGAAATTATATTGAATGGAAGCGTTCTTTTTTTTCAGAAAGAATGCACATAGAAATGATACAGGAGGGACACAGACTATGACATCAGGTGAAGAATTATTAGAATTAAGAAAGTCTACAGGAATGAACAGACGCGAATTCGCTGAGTATTTCGAGATACCGTATAGAACTGTACAGGACTGGGAACTTGGAAATAGAAGAATGCCATACTATCTTCTTCGTCTTATGGTTTACAAAGTAGACAAAGAAAACCTTGTAAAACAGGATTAATTCAGGTAATTATTTTTAAACAGATGATGGGCGAACAGGTATTAAAAAATCACGGGCATGTTATGTGTCCGTGATTTTTTAAGAAAAACAGAAAATAAAGCACACGAAACAGGGAGTTAAAACAGTGGCAAAGCAGTACGTGATGATCAATGACATAATCGAAGAACATAATGCGAGAATGTATAATTTAAGAAAATACTACCCGTTTTTTGTGTTATCAGAAGCTGCATTTACACAGTACAAGGATGGACGATATAACAGCCTGGATATGGGTTATATCACCATGGCAGTACTGCGTTTTTTTATTGAGGAAAATAACTTCAACGAAAGGGAGATCACATATCCCCAGTGTGAAGCATTTATAAAAGAACTGCTGATCCGTGATTTTGATATTGAGATCAGGGAAGAGGATATGGAAGACCTGATCTTATATATATTTGATAAGATCAGAAATGATGGAAAAGCATTTGAATTCACGTTTTATGATCCGGGTAAAAAGCAGAAGAAGACCGGACGTGTCAGGCTGATCGACAGCCGGGTTGCGGATGGAAAAGTGCTGTATTATATAACGGCAGATGGAATCGAGTTCTATCTCGATACCAAGGAGATCAAGGACGAGAGCAAGATCAATGTAGAACAGGTTCTGCTTGAGAAGATGATCACCGGAGAGAATTTCAAGGGTGGTATCGAGGTTGTCAAACGAATCAACAGCGAAGTGAACCGGCTTGTAAGGGAAAAAGACGATATTGTAGATCTGCTTTCTTACGATGTATTTGCAGGGGCAGAAGCTTATGAGAAATACATGAAGACCGTTGGCAAATGGTTTTCCGAGGAACAGAAATTATTTGCGAAGAACAAAGCGCTGGTTGATAAGGCAGTTGCAAAGGCGAATTTTGACCATCTGACAAAAGGCTCTGCGCTGTTAGATGAGATCAGCCAGTTGGAGCTGGAATTGAAGAAGACTATATTAAAGCATGGAAATCTGATCAACAGCACCATGGAATTACAGAATATATCGGACAATATCATTCAGAAGGCAAAGTTAAAACGTCTGCGTCCGGTATTTGATTTTGAAAAGGAATTACAGAAGATGATCAGGGAGGACCGACCGGATAAGATGGGGCTGATCCTTGCTCCTTTATTTGCACCGGCGATCACGAAGTCATTCTCGATGACATCGATCGACAATCTGCTCACCCTCAAATCCGAGGAAGAGGCGAAGATGGTGACAGCAAAGAAAGAAGATGTAAATGCAAACTTCCGCTACGAGGATGAGATCGAGGAGGAACGTTCCGGCAGAAACTATGGCAAGTTATTCTTTGAACTGATGGATGTACTTGCCCGCTGGAAGAAGCTTACGCTGAAAGAATTCAACGGATTCCTTGAGATACGGTTTGGAAAAGAAATCTATGAGAATGCCGATTATTATGCATTCCTTACCCATCTGGCACAGAAGAAGAAATACAATATCAGCCAGATGTTAAAGAAGCAGGATACCATGCTTGAAAAGCTGGTAGTTGACAGCATCCGCGAATATCAGAAGGTGCGGGACAGCATCGGGGAGCAGCAGATACCACAGGCTACAGCCGACAGCATTTCGACCGTAAGCGTACCGGATATTTATTCGGAAGATGCTTATGCCCCGGATATCTCATTTGAGCCATACAAAGATATGCACTTTACGCTGACCTTTGACAGCACTGAAGAGATTCCGGTTGGAGCGGATATGTATGTAACGAACATAATATTTGAATTACAATAAGTGATATTAAGACACAGAAATAGTGTTTTTAATGCTTGAATATATTGATTTGTTCCCTGATTGGCAAAGTCAATATATTCAAGCATAACATAGAGTAATATTTTGACTCAATATCATACAACAAAAATACATGTGAGGAAAAAAGATGGACAGCAGAAATTTGGATAAGGCGATCGAGATCTACGCCAGGCTGATACAGGGCGAAACGATCGCGAAAGCAAGCAGAGAAAATGGTGCTCTGTACGAAGACTATTATGGAAATGCGGAGGTCTACGAGATCGTAGGCAATCTGTTAAAGAAACTGAATCTGAGTATTTACGAATACAATGATGCACTTTATATCACGCCCGGCGAAGGCAACCGGGTATTTGGTTATACAAATGACGATATGAAGCGCATACTTGGACTGCGTCTGAATAAAGAACTGTTCCTGTGCTATTTCCTCATGTATGTGATCCTGCTGTATTTTTATAAAGATTCCGGAAGCTATCAGTTTCGGGAATTTATTAAGCCGGAAAAGGTGATCGAAGAAGCGGACAAATATCTGGCAGATGTGACAAAACGGTTATCTGTATTTTCCGCGGAGGATGTCGGAACAGAGAGTTTCAAAGCTGTTGGTCTGCTGTGGGATGAACTTCCGGCGGTCAGCCATGCAGTCTATGATGGAGAAAAGACGAAGGCATCAAAGGCATCCAAATCCGGTTATGTGAAGCTGACATTTAATTTTATGGTCAGCCAGAAATTATTTGTCGAGAACGAGGAACGCTATTATCCGACGGATCGGTTTAAAGCGTTATGTGAGAATTACTTTGAAGAATACAGGGGTCGCCTGTATCAGTTACTTGGAGGTGAAGAGGATGCCGTGCATTAACCGAATACGGGTAAATAATGTAAAATACAACTTTGGTACACAGCAGTACGATGATTTTTCGATGCGGATGTATGGCAGGAATACACTGTACGACCTTGCAAATGGTGGTGGAAAGAGTGTGCTGATGCTTCTTCTGCTTCAGAATCTGATACCGAACTGTACGTTAGATGATAAGCAGCCGATCGAGAAATTATTTCGGAATGGCGGCGGTAATACGACTATTCATTCCCTGATCGAATGGAAGTTAGACGATGCGGATATCAAGGACGGATACCGCTATATGACGACCGGTTTCTGTGCCAGAAAAGCAAAGGAATCCGACGAAGGTACATCACAGGATGGACAGACGGCGGCAATCGAGTATTTTAATTACTGCATTTTCTACCGGGATTATAATAAAAACGATATCATCAATCTTCCATTGTCAAATGGCAATGAGAGAATTACATACAGTGGTCTGAAGTCCTATATTAAGGAGCTTGGGCATAAGGATATGAGCCTTGAAGTGCGTTTATTTGAGCGGAAAGGAGAGTACCAGCGGTTTATCAGCGAATATGGTCTGCATGAGAGCCACTGGGAGATCATCCGTGGAATCAATAAGACAGAGGGACATGTCCGTACTTATTTTGAGACGAATTATAAGACGACCAGAAAAGTAGTGGAGGATCTGCTGATCGAGGAGATCATCGAGAAAGCATTTCTGACCCGTACAGGCAGAGATGGGGATGAGAGCACGATGGCGGAAACGCTGCTTGATATTAAGGATAAACTGAATGTGCTGGCACAGAAGAAGAGGGATATCGCGAACTTTGATCACCAGATCGAGCTGATCAATGTCCTGCAGGCAAAGGTAAATTCCTGTATCAACCAGTACGAGGCGCATGAAGATATCACGAGGCAGCTTGCAGATATCTATGTGACGGGAAAAGAGCTGACATCGAGGGAAAATGAACATCTGGAAGAACTGCTTGCGGCGAAGCAGACAGCATTTGAGCAGAAGGAAAGTCAGAAGAAGCGGTTGGAGAATCTGAAGATCACCAGAGATGGCTTCCGCTTGCAGGAACTTCGGGATAAGTCAGAACAGTTAAATGCAAATCTTGCTGAAAATGAACGACAGGTATCGGCATTAAAGCAGGATATGAATATGAAAGAAAGTATCAATGATTATCTGGGTTATCTGGAAGACAAGAAACAGTTATCCGAGAATCAGAAGATTATCGATCATATCTTACAGAATACCGGCGCAGACCGTGAGAAGATGACGGTTTACGCCTATAACAGAAAACTCAGGGATGATGCACATTTGAAGGAACTTCTTCTGGCAAAGGAGGAGGTCGAACAGTCGCATGAGCATGCGGTGAAAGAGGCTGATTACTGCACGAAATGTATCAAAGAGGGCGAGATCGAGCTGGCGGTATCCGGGGATAACCGGAAAGCAGCTTCGGACAAATTACAGTCCTTAAATAATAAGATATCCGAACTGACCTCACAGGTAGCCCTGCTTGTTGTGTCGGATGCAGCAAATGTGATCGAAGCGTCCGAAGAAAAGACAGCAGAACTTGAGGCATCCTTACAGGCACTTGCAGAGAGCATCCGGGAAGATCAGGAGCAGATATTTGAAGACCGTTACCAGTTGTCACTTGCGGAAAACGGTCTGGAAACACTGGAAAAAGAATATGAGACAAGCCATCTGGATGCAGAGGAATATCGTCAGGCAGCTAAGAAGTTAGAAAGCATCATGGCGGTATATAGCGTAGAGAAAGCAGAAGATATCATAGATGTGATCAATGCAAGGATCACAGGAACGTTGACCGAGACGATCACCAGAAAACAGGAGATCGACCATTTACTCGAAAGACGCAAATACCTCGATTCCGGACGTTTATTTGGACCGAGTGCAGGCGCATCTGCGGTTATTGATTATATTGTGACCAGACATGGACACATGGCGATGCATGGAACTGATTATCTGGCAGCACTTAAGCCGGAGCAGCGGACAGAGATATTGAAGAAAAACAGGGCACTTCCATATGGAGTCGTTGTGAAGAATTTCGCTGATATAGCCGAAGATATCAATCTGGATTCGATTCAGACAGACAATGAAATGGTTGTGATCTACGATATGGATGATCTGTCTGAAAAGGCAGTTACCTTAAACGAAAATGCCATTATGGTCTGCAGAAAAGGTGAATATTTCACAGACGATGAGATCTTAAAATCATTAAAAGAAGAACTGACGATCCAGATCCGTGGCCTTGAGGATGAGATATCCATGATCGATGAGAAGCTTGCAACCTACCGGGAGGATCTGGCATTTGTCAGTCATCTGGCAGATGAGAGGCATCTGGATGCGGCAGATATCGAGCGAAAGCTGAATCAGGAGCTGTTAAATAAAAAGGATGAGATCCGTGAACTTCAGGATCGTATAGCAGAACGGACAAGCCGGATCGCACACCAGAAAGAAGATGAGGTATCCGTAAAAGAAAAGCTGCATGAGCTGGAAGAAGACAAATCGATCCTGCTTCGTATCAAGGAGCTTTCTGATCTGGCAGCCGAGGAAGAAGCCCGTTATACGGAGAATGCTCAGAAAGAGCAGCGGATCACCGGACAGATCGAAGAACTGAAACGGGATGCGGTCAGATGGAATACAACAGTGAGTGAGACGGAAGCACGGATGCTTGCGATCGCAAACAGTATTCAGGATATACAGGATAAGTGGCAGAATTATTTCAAACCATATTACCCGGAGGATGGCAAGGTAGACGTGTCGCTTGATCCTAAGCAGAAGATTCAGGTGGCACTTGGCCAGGAAGCAGAAGATGTATCCAGACGGAATATCGAGATCCTTACGATTTCGGATGAAGTGCTGGAGACAGAATTTATGGCGATGTATGCCGTAGCAAATAAAAATGCACCGGATGTAGAGGATAAGAAGAAGCTGGTTCAGGCATTATCACAGTCAATGGATCGTATCCTGCATACGATCGAGAAGCGTGGCGTGAAGCTCTCGGATCTGGAAGCACAGACACAGTTATTTGCCACATCCGAGCAGCAGTTACAGGCACTTTCTGATGAATTGATGCGTCTGGAACTGGTGTCAGCATCGATGGCGGAGGAATTGAAGAATGTGTCAAAGGCTTCCGGCAGACTGGAAGGAAATATCGAATATGCGGTTGCCAGTCTGAAAAAGACCTATGGCGAGGATGCATATGCAGAAGAGAAGATTTCGCTAAGTGAAGCAGAGCAGGCGATCGCACAGGGCGATCAGATCCTTGCCGAGCTGGAACAGAGTTATAAGAAGACAGCAGAGGAGTATGAGACCTGTAACAAAGAGCAGGGCTATATGATCGAGCTTTATAAAGATGTAAAGCGTATCGTAGATACAAATGACATCAATGTGGAGAATGGTAAGCTGTTAGAAGCCGGAAAAGAGGAACTTCGGCAGGCATTTGAAACCAGCCTGTTACGATATGACAGAAGCCGCAAGAATCTGGAAAAGACGAGAAATGAACTGATGCGGTTCAAGGGACAGACAGCGGAAGCACTCAGTGAAATGGGTGTATTCGAGATGGCAGAAACGATCCGCAGAGATGTCATCATACCTGAAAACTACTATGATGCAAAGGCATTGCTTGAAAGCCTGTTGCAGATCATTTCCTATATCGATCTGGAAAAGGAAAGAGTGGAAAAGGGCATCGAAGATATGGTTGCGATCAAGGAGAATTTCTGCAGTCAGTGTTTACAGCGTTGTATGGATGTAAAGACTGAACTTGAGAAACTTCCAAAATTATCGAAGATCACCGTCGGAGAAGAAGTGATCCGTATGGTTGATCTGACGATCCCATATGTGAAAGAAGAATTTCTTGCGCAGCGCATGTCTGATTATATTGACGATATCGTAAAAGGCGCAGATGCCTATGAGGATGAGCGGAAGCGTGTCCGTTATATCCGTGACTGCCTTGCATTAAAGCGGTTATTTGGCGTTATGGTCACAGACATGAATGCGATCAGGCTGAAATTATATAAGAGAGAGCGTATCAAGGAGCAGAGCCGGTATCTTCGTTATGAAGAAGCGGTTGGTAGTACCGGACAGTCACAGGGTATCTACATTCAGTTTCTGGTTGCGATCATCAACTATATTGCAGGTATGTATTCCTATGGCGCAGAGGGCGAAATCTCTACAAAGACGATCTTCATTGATAACCCATTTGGTGCGGCAAAGGATGTATACATCTGGGAGCCGATTTTTGCCATGCTTGCAGCAAATCATGTGCAGTTGATCGTTCCTGCCCGTGGTGCAACTCCGGCGATCACCGGAAAGTTTGATGTGAACTACGTTCTTGGCCAGCAGATGGTTGGCAACCGCCAGCAGACGGTTGTTGTAGATTACACCAGCAAGACCTCGCAGGAGGAACTGGAATATCAGGACATCACCTACCAGCAGGCGACATTTGACTTTATATAATGCTATAGGACAAACAAATAAATACCGAATATACCATTTATTTCGCAGAACACTCGCGTTCAATTCTACTCTGTATAACTTCGAACTAACCTCGGTAAACCTCGCTAAGATCTCAGTTATCATGTAGCGGCACATAAAGGTATATTCGGTATTTGTTTTGTCTATTGATATGCTAAAAGTCTCTTTTGTGATTTACTGATGGTAGTAGCTTAAGAAGTCGGCAAGCCGTCCCATAGCAGTTTTGAGCTGCACGATATTTGGCAGATATACGATACGGAAATGATCCTGATCTGTACAGTTGAAACCGGTACCACAGGTGATCAGTATCTTCTTCTCACGGAGAAGATCGAGCGCAAACTGTTCATCATTCTTAATATGGAACTTCTCCTGATCCAATTTCGGGAATATGTAGAATGCAGCCTTTGGTTTTACAACGGATACACCAGGAATGTCACAGAGGGCATTGTAGATATATTCACGCTGTTCATAGATTCGTCCGCCCGGAAGCAGAAGTTCATCAGCACTCTGATAACCACCCAGAGAAGTTTGTACAATACTCTGTGCGGGAACATTTGAGCACAGACGCATTGTTGACAGAAGGTTCAGACCTTCGATATAACCCTTAACGTGATCTTTTCTACCACACAGACACATCCAGCCGATACGGTAGCCGGCTACACGATGTGATTTGGAAAGACCGTTAAAGCTGATCGTGAATACATCCGGTGCAAGGGATGCGAGAGCGATATGCTTTCTGCCGTCCATAACCAGTCTGTCGTAGATCTCGTCTGCAAACAGGATCAGGTCAAATTCTCTTGCAAGGTCAACGATCTGTTCCAGAATTTCTTTTGGATACAAAGCACCTGTTGGGTTATTTGGATTGATTACAACGATACCCTTTGTGTTTGGAGTGATCTTGCTTCTCATATCATCGATATCCGGATACCAGTCGCTCTGTTCATCACAGATATAGTGAACGGCAGTACCGCCTGCCAATGTGACAGAAGCTGTCCATAATGGATAATCAGGAGAAGGAACCAGAATCTCATCTCCATTGTTTAACAGTCCCTGCATAGACATAGTGATCAGTTCGCTCACACCGTTTCCGGTATAGATATCATCGATTCCGACATTTGGAATGTGCTTTAACTGGCAATACTGCATGATGGCTTTTCTTGCGGAGAATAAGCCCTTGGAATCTGAATATCCCTCGGTATCTCTCAGATTATAAGCCATATCCTTGATGACTTCATCCGGTGCATGAAAGTCAAATGGTGCAGGGTTTCCGATGTTCAGCTTCAGAACATCAATGCCTGCTGCCTGCATGCGGTTTGCTTCGTCCATAACAGGACCTCTTATGTCATAACAAACGTTATCGAGTTTCGTTGATTTTTCGTATGTTCTCATGCGATATACCTCTCTTTATAAGAATTTATCCGGCTCCCAATACCGGAAGATAAGCAACATTAAGAATCCATTGTTGTACAGGAAACTGTTGTTACGGGAATCTGCCGGACTTTATATGATGACAATAAAAAAGCCCAAGCAAATAAATTTTGCTTAGGGCGAACTTATCATTTTTATAGTCCGTGTTACCACCTAACTTCAGGAAAAACTTCCTGCACTCTGTACGGCCAAGATCTATTAACCGTTGTTCCTATAACGTGAAACCTTCCGTTGACTGCTAATCTAAAACCTATTTCGCAATCACAGCTCGGGGACTGCTTCCTTAAGATGTTCTACAGGCTCACACCAGCCGCCTGCTCTCTGAAGTAACACTTGCTTAAGTACTCCTTCCTGTCATAGCCTTTGATTTTTCTAAAAGTCTAGCACTGCACAAGGGAAAAGTCAACTTAATTTTGATGGAATTTTTCAGACCTTCAGATAAAATCGGAAACAGATACAGGTATGTATTAAGTAAAAATCACAGATATATATTTGAATTGGCAATATAATGTTATATAAAAGACACATTAAATTACTAGATGTATGAATAATACATACAATTAACACTACAATAGAAGATATAAGCATAAAAAGACAAAACAAATATGATAAAATCATTAAATTGTCAAAAAATAATGTTGACAAAATGGGTATTATCACATATAATAAAAGTATATTAAAGAACGGTCATCAAACAGATGCCATCTGGATAAACAGATCGAGGTCCGGTACACGGAAACTGGTTAAAAGTAAAAGGTGTTTTCCAGAAGTTCAAGGAAGGAGGAGATTCCGTTGGATACAATTGAAGAACAGTTTTATCGTAGCAGCATACATGATTGGGAAGTTGTTTCCACACGGGATGCCTTATCGATATAACTTGAAAAAAGTCCCCACACAGATGCCGGTTCGGCATAGATTGAAGTATCGGGACGTAGGTATTAGATTACCGGTTATGTTCTGCTAGGATTGTTCAAAACACAAGATATAGGTAGTGTTTCAAGGGCATTAGGCTATATCACATAGACGCTTAGAAATTGTTGGAAGGATTGGTACAACATAGTATCTGTTCAGGCAGCGACTGTTACAGATGCCACTTGTTTAGGTTCGTAATAAGCAGGAAATTATAAAATATGTACCATTGCGGTATAACATTTCACATCTTTTGAAATATTGTACCATACATCTAAGATCCGAATGATGCAGTTGCATCGGGAGCAAGATAATTGCTCATCCTTCAGTAGAATTTATTTATAGATTTTATATAAAATGGCGTTTTATATGGCAGGTGTGGAAACCTCGAATATTTACAGAATACTTCGACAATAATCTAAAATTAAATACATACAAAAGCCCAGGTGCTTATGCATCTGGGTTTTTGTATGTGTAATAAGCGGTCATGTAAAAATTATGCTTGCATAAATTTCTATGCGACGGTCAATGTTTAACGAGCCAAGAGGTGAGATGGTATATATTATACGATTCGGGTTGATCGATTCTGTAAGTTATTTTGTCGGTGGGATAAAGATCGGAAGTTCAGGCGCATTATAAGAGAAAACAGCCGTAATGATGATAAGACCGATCAGGAATACATAGCCGATGCCATATACCCATTTAGGAATCTGACGAAGCGGAAGTAAGTGGATCGCACTTAGAAGCTGTCCTGCCAGAATTCCGATACCATAGGCTGTAAGGTCGATAGCCATTCCGGTGAGTCCGAATCCGCCGGAGAACACATAATAGATGCTGACAATGATCAGATCTGAGATACAGACGTTGGCTGAGATCATCAGGATCACTTTATGGATCGAAGGACCGCAGGGGATGAAATGTAGACCATAAAGGATCAGCATAACGATGAGCACCGGATACAGAGTAAGCTTCAGATGCTCCCAGATACTTTCATTGATCGGTGCGCACCAGGCGACCAGATCATTTTTCCCTAAGATATCATATAGAAAATGCCAGCCGCTTCCGAGTATCACAATACAGATCGAAGAAAAAATACTCCAGACAAAAAAGTTGTGTTTAACAGACTGATTCATTGAAATCCTCCATATTATTTTGTGGTATTAATTGCTGTTATATGCCAACAATTTATGTTATTATATTTATATAATATATTCACAAAAACCAGAATATATGCAGAAGCATCAGCTGTTGATTATATTGGGAACAGGTGCAGCAAAATCAGAATACATATGGACAGCAGAATATGTACAGCCAGCAGGCATATACCACGCCGCCACAGCAGGTTATTTATAATCAGAGAATAACGAAAGATGATCTACCTTACGAGTTTCAGCCAATTTCCATGTGGGGATATTTTGGATATCAGATCTTGTTTATGATCCCTGTAATAGGATTTATTATATTAATTGTTTTTGCCCTTGGTGGAACAAAAAATGTAAACCTGAAGAATTTTGCAAGATCCTATTTCTGTGTTGCAATTATAATTTTAGTAGTAGTATTAATTATAGCTGCAACAGGTGGTCTGGCGATTCTTGGAAGTAGTTTGAGCATGTAAAAAATT
>DJPV01000052.1 GCA_002437435.1 Lachnospiraceae bacterium UBA6403
AACAGAAGATTGATGAATTTTTTTGAAGTCCGTTTTAACAGGATTCTGTATTGACGTAACAGCATAAGCAGTTGTCCTTTCATCGATTAATGGTAGAAACCATTACATAAGTGGTCTAACAGTTGATAATACGGGGTATGTTCAGCAAAATTCTGGATAAAGTCAGGCAGAAGTCTGACCGGAACGATACCGCCGCCGATATAAGCCAGTAAGAAAGCTATCAAAAATAACAGCAGGCATGCCCCGGAATATCCGGTTGGCAGATACCCGATCAGCAGAATAACAAATCCGATAAACAGGATCGCAGGTATTCCGGCAAAGAATCCCGATATATGAAACTGCAAAGGGGCAAAATGACCGATCATACCTCCGACCATACAGCCAAAGAACAGTATTGCATAGATCAGAAATAATGCGATCGTAAGTGTCAGATACTGGCTGATCACAATGTGTATTCTGGTGATTCCGTGAAGCTTCAGACGAAGACGTAATGTATCAGAATTTCCTTTTATAAAAGATAAAAAGACGATTCCGCTGAAGAACAGCAGAAGCAGCAGCCCTGATACCATGTAATACTGATAAGGGGTGTAAGCTCCGGTAAGCTGTAAATCTTCTTTAATATAAAGTTCTGTTCTGGATAAGACATAATCCATATAGAGATTATCGGCGTCCGTTGCAATTTGTTCCAGTGCAGCATCCGGGAGTCCCATTTGATATGCCCCCTGATAAATGATCGTAGTTGCAGCCTGTGCAGTAGCAAGCATCGATGAGGTGGATTTGAATACCTCATTTAGAGTGTAGGTCTCTAAAGTACCATCCTGATTATAAATGACTGTGATCGGATTGTTCTCTCCGTACATAATACTGTTGATGATATTATCAGGAATAATGATCAGCGCCTTGATCTCGTCGTTTGCAAGCATCTGTCTGCCTTGATCTTCGGAAGCTATCTCGATGAAACGGCAGGTAGCCTGGTAGCTGTCCATTTCACTTACCATAGAATATGCCATCTTGGCATAAGGAGAAGATGCATCGGCAACCAGTCCGACATTGACCGGTTCGATGGGCTGCTCATTATATAATAACCGGTTCGACAGCAGAACGACGACAGAGAGTCCGACCGCCAGAATGAGAGTGATCAGGACAAGCGGAAGAAACCGCTGCTTTATTCTTTTAAGATCTGTTAGAAATAATCGAAAAAACATAAGAACATTCACATCCAATCTGAATCAGGAACGAAGCATAGCTGCGTAATCTGTACCATTTGCTTCCTGTAGTAAACCATCTTTTAAGATATAGATACGGTTACAGATGGAGAGCGCATCTTCTTCATGCGTTGCAACGATGATGCTGCCTCCACTACCGGTATATTCCTTCAGATAGTCCAGAATCCCTTTTTTACAGAGAAGATCCAGAGCAGCGAGTGGTTCATCCAGTAATAAAAGATCCGGCTGCTCCAGCATACAGATGGCAAGGCTCAGACGTTTCTTCATACCGCCGGACATTGTGCTTACCTTCTGATGGAGAAATGCATCTACTCCCAGCTTTTTTAAGATAGAGCGGCTGTAGGTGCTGTTTAGTTCGGCAGATCTGCCGGAGTACCAGAGTTTCAGATTATCCAGACCGGACAGCTCCGGGATCAGTGGATTTTCCTGTGGAAGAAAACTGGTCGTTTTATCCGGTTCGTCAAAAGAATAAGTGCCATGATCCTGTCGGAGTCCACCGGACAGAATACCAAGCAGCGTTGATTTGCCGGAACCGTTGATTCCCAGAAGCCCGACACATTCACCGGGTGCGGCTTGCAGCGAGATATGATTTAATACCATTTTCTTTTTATAATTTTTCCCGATATCATTTACAGTGAACATATTAATAATCCTCTTCAATAACCTGAAAATCCAGATAGTCGAATTCAATCGCTTCTACGAAATTATCGTGATCGAAACGTGTTCTTGCGTGGAGAATAAAATCATTCTGATTCTTCTTCAGCCAGATCGGTTTTGCCAGATCAAATTCATAGCACATTTCCTCTAATGCTTTGTATACCTTTTTTGTTCGTGTCAAAGATGTATCATCTATACAGACAACCGTATCCTTTATCAGCCGGTTATCCTTCATTATTTTACCCCATACTCGGAACATAAGTTAAAACCTCAATTTCTATATAATATATGTAAAAATATTGCATATCACAAAAATCATTCTGTATTCTGTCATAAAAAACTGTATTTCAATTTCTATATGAAGTCAAGCATAAATAAATGTAAGTTGTTCAAATTTTTTCTACACGAAAAACACATTTCTTCTACATGAAAAACACATTTCATACACAATTACAGATTATAGTATAATCTGTAAATAAGAAAGAGAGCAGTAAATAAAAGAAAGCTGCTGTTACATAGAAAGAAAGGATGATTGATTATGGATGAGAATTTTAGAGAAGAACAGGATTGTCAGTTCGACTCAGAAAGCCAGACACAGGAACAGACACAGACAGCTTCCGAACAGACGACTGAGCAGATGAATATGAAGAATGAGAGCAGCTCCTATGGACAGAACTATGAAAACAGTAATGTATATGGACAGACTGGTGCAGGACAGAATGCAAATGCATATAACCAGCAGAACTCACAGAACAGTATGTATCATGGAACACCGGGACAGAATATGTATTTTGGTGGTGCATTTTATTCCAGTAATCAGCATGCAGGATATAACAGCCAGACCGGCTATACATCAGCTTACACGAATCCATCAGGAAATGCTTCACAGGGTACAGGAGCTTCCACACAGAATATGAATGGCTATTCCGAAAATGTAAATAAAGCGATGCAGAAAGCTGCTGCGAAGGAAAAGAAAAAATCAGAAAAGATGGTACGCTCAGCAAAGAAGAAAGCAGATAAAAAAGCTAAGAAAGAAATGAAAAAAACAAACAGTGGAAGAAGTACAGGAAAGAAGGTAGCAACGACCATAGCTGCGGCAGTTGTCTTCGGACTGGTTGCAGGCTGTGTCTTCCAGGGCGTCCGGTATGGCAGCGATAAGTTTCTAAAGAAAGAAAACCAGACGGTTCAGATCGACTCCGATACAACTACAAGCTCTGCTTTACTCGATGCAAATTCATCCGGAAGCACCAGTGACAACAGTGTAGCAGATGTAAGTGCAACCGTAATGCCATCCATCGTATCCATAACAGGAACCTATGTAACAACATATCAGTATTGGTTTGATACCTATGAGCAGGAACAGTCAGGAGCTGGATCAGGTATCATAATCGGAAAAGATGATACTAATCTTTATATCCTGACAAACTATCATGTAGTAAAGAATGCAAAAGAATTATCAGCCGGTTTTGTAGATGGTGAATCAGCCAGCGCAGAAGTAAAAGGCTATGACGAGTCAAATGATGTAGCTGTCGTAACCGTTCCATTAAAGAAGATCAAAGACGACACATTAAGCCAGATCAAAGAGATTACGATCGGTTCATCCGAGAACTTAAGAGTCGGAGATCCATGTATCGCTATTGGTAATGCACTTGGATATGGACAGTCAGTAACAGTAGGATATATCAGTGCTCTTGACCGTGAAGTCAGTGTAGATGACGGAACTGTAAAGGTTCTTCAGACAGATGCAGCTATCAACCCTGGTAACAGTGGTGGCGCTCTTGTAAATATGAAGGGCGAACTGATCGGTATGAACACAGCAAAATATGTAGACAGTACAGTAGAGGGAATGGGCTATGCACTTCCTATATCAGATATACAGGATATCATCAATGATATTCTTGCAGGTAAGAGTACAACCAAATCAGGATCAACATATCTTGGTGTAACTGTTAAGAATATTACATCCGAATATGCAGAAGGACTGAATATGCCGGAAGGAGTATACGTATATTCAGTAAGTGAAGGATCACCGGCAGAGAAATGCGGACTTCTTACAGGTGATATCATTGTAGGTATTGATGGAAATGACATCTCATCCAGCACAGATCTTCAGAGCAAGATCGCAAGTGGAAAAGTTGGCGACGAGATCGAGATTGAATTCTACAGAAATGAAAAAGGTGAATATGTTAAGAAGACTGTAAAAGCAACTCTGGAAGCAAAGACAGAAGATCTGACACAGAATAACTAGAGAATAGTCATATATAAATAGAGAATACAGAATGAAAGCCCTGAACATGGATGGGTATACATAGATGTATAACAGCCGTGTTCGGGGCTTCTTTCAGGCTTGATAAAAAAATACAAAAAATGTCAAAAAAAGTGTTGACATCTGACGCCTGATTTAGTATTATATCAACTGTTCGCGGTACGAAACACCGAACGAACAATGACCACAACTTACATATTTCATGATGTTTCTCATCTGGAAAGCATGCAGA
>DJPV01000060.1:0-3049 GCA_002437435.1 Lachnospiraceae bacterium UBA6403
ACATAAAATATATGTTTGAGGTGATTAAATGAGTAGACACGCTGAGGTGACTCATAACGAGAAGCGATATATAGAATTGGGGTATAATATTTCGTATTATCGCAAGCATAAGGGCTATACTCAGGAACAGCTTGCAGAAAAACTGGACATTTCAAGACAACATCTGGAAGCCGTCGAAGCCCCTAACATCGTTCGATCAATTTCGCTGGATCTGCTGTTTAATATCGCAGATGCACTTGAGATAGATGTTCGTGATCTTCTGGATTTTCACGGAAATGCCTAAAAAAAGATATGGCGTAAATTCTTTTAGGAATTTACGCCATATCTTTTTTATTTATGAATGTTTTTTAATTAGTCTACTTTGATCTCTTTGATCCATCCTTCAGGAGCTTCGATTCTGCCCATCTGGATACCTGTTAATGTATCATAGAGTTTCTGGATAACCGGTCCCATCTTCTCCATTCCACTTGGGAAGCAGATCTCTTTGCCATGGTCTACGATCTTACCGACCGGTGAGATAACAGCTGCTGTACCACACAGACCACACTCTGCAAAATCCTTTACTTCATCGAAGTATACTTCTCTGTGCTCAACCTTCAATCCGAGGTACTTCTCAGCAACTACCATAAGTGAACGTCTTGTGATAGATGGAAGGATGCTGTTTGACTTTGGTGTTACAACTGTACCATCCTTTGTTACAAAAATGAAGTTTGCTCCACCTGTCTCCTCTACCTTTGTTCTGGTTGCTGCATCTAAGTACATGTTCTCATCATAACCTTCCTGATGAGCGGTAACGATTGCATGAAGACTCATTGCATAGTTCAGACCGGCTTTGATATGACCTGTTCCATGAGGTGCCGCACGATCGAAATCTGAAACCTTGATCGTAATTGGCTTTGCGCCGCCCTTGAAGTAAGGACCTACCGGTGTACAGAACATTCTGAACTGATATTCATCTGCCGGCTTAACACCGATTACAGGGTTCGAACCAAACATATATGGTCTGATGTAAAGAGTCGCACCTGAACCATAAGGTGGAACATAAGCGGCATTTGCTCTTACTGTCTCTTCTACTGCTTTTACAAATCTATCCTCCGGGAATGGAGGCATCTCAAGTCTCTTTGCTGAATCTGCCATTCTGCTTGCATTCAGGTCAGGACGGAAGCATACGATCCTGCCATCTTCTGTTGTATATGCCTTTAATCCTTCAAATACTGTCTGGGCATACTGAAGAACACCTGCGCACTCGTTTAATACGATGTTCGCATCATCTGTTAATGTTCCTTCATCCCATGCACCATTCTTATAATTTGATACATATCTTTTATCTGTTTTGATATAACCAAAACCGATTTCTGACCAGTCAATATTTTTCTTCTCCATAACTATTCATCCTTTCAGTTTCTATTTCGTAAAAAAATAATATTCATAGTTTCTGTTATAGCACATTCTTTTCTCAATTTCCATAGTATTGATAATTTTTTTACTGTTCAAATATATATTTTACCATATCTGATACTGCATTGCTGTCCTTATGCTTTAAGGTTCTCTTTGCAAGCGGCACACGATCCGTGATGATATTATCCACACCAATCGCCATCATACGACGCATCTCGCTGCTGGTATTAACTGTCCATGCACAGACGATTATACCTTTCTTATGTGCTCCCGCCACAACCTGTCTGGTCAGATATCTGGCATCAATACTTAAGACATCCATTGCTTCGTAATTCGTCCGGTTACTGTATCCAAAACTATATATATATCCGGTCACAATGTCAGAATCCTCCTTCTTTATCCGCACAAGAGACCGTTGCTTAAAAGATGTGACGATGCATTGTTCTTCCATATTGTTATCTTTGAGTATCTGTGCAACCTTTTCTTCCAGCTCTCCGTCATTTCTGACTGTTTTTAACTCTATATTCATCATAACCTTGCCCTTGCAGGTATCGATTGCTTCCTGCAAAGTCGGAATCTTTGTTCCTGCATATTCTTCCGAGAATTCTGCTCCGGCATCCAGCTTTTCCAGTTCTTCATAAGTAGTGTCACATACAAGCTTATCAATACCTGTCGTCCGTTCTGTTGACGGATCATGCATAAGTACCAGTTCACCATCTGATGTCAGCCGGACATCCATCTCCACATAATCTGCCCCTTCTTCTATTGCCTTTTCAAATGCAGGGATCGTATTCTCCGGTGCTTCACTGCTGGAGCCTCTGTGTGCTGTGATCAGCGTAGCCCCAAGCGACGCATACGTCGGTGCAGTACCGGCAGACAGACTTCTGACATTCAGATATACTGCCAGCATACAGGCTACAGCAACCAGACTTACCAGTACATAATGTGTCTGTTTATTTAGATCCGTATTATCCACATGATACATAAGCATCTTCGGTCGTGCAAGCTGCAAAGCCGCCGATATATTAAACATGCCACAGATAAATAACAACAATCCTCCTACCACGATATTGATATTGTTATATACCTCATAGAAAAGAATAAGTACATTGTCCCCATCTGACTTTGCCTTTATCACCAATACACTCACAATTATAAAAACTGCATATAACAATACGCAGAACAATCCGATAAATATCTCCCATAACACCTGAAATATAAAATGATGAACCGATTCCCGGCAGGTCAGTCTGGTCTGCTCTGCTGCTTTTGCAGCATCTGTATTTCCAAGGATCAGCAGACGGATATATGGAATCTTTACGGACATGATCCAGATACAGACAAGATAGACCACTGCAAATCCGATCCAGAATGTCTTTTTTCCTGTTCCTCTGATACAAAGCTTCAGAAGATATTTGGTAACTGTATTATTATTCAGTGCCATTAAAAACGGCGGCATATATACTGCAAATGCAAATGGGAGCATATACAGGATACGGATAATCTTCTTTTTCCCCAAAAAAAGAAAGAAATGCTTCTCGACCTGTATCAGATATTCGATCAAGCCATTCCGGCTATGTCTGAGCGCCGCATCAAACAGTACAATATACATTGTAAGATTCAACAGCATGAACACCATGAGCAGCACGAT
>DJPV01000060.1:3206-60249 GCA_002437435.1 Lachnospiraceae bacterium UBA6403
CAGCAGAAAAGCAAGCTGACACAGCACTACCTTTATTTTATTATGCGCCAGAAAATATCTGACTCGGAGCATATATCCCGCTTTCATATCTGTCCGCCTCCTGGTTGTTTGTTCAAAACAGGCATTGCAGAATATTCTATGCGCTTTCTGCAATTGCCTGTTTCATCTCATAGTCTATATTATAGGCACAACCGAAGCTATCTGCAAGCACTCTCTGCCACAATATTCTGACAATCGAACACATCCGGCTTCTGGCGATATATAAAGGCAGGGGCTTACTCTTGGTTATTAGTCCTGCCTTCATAACATGACATCTGTGAGGATTTCGTTATTCGCTGCATATTGTCAGTAAATACGAGTGCCTGTCTGAGCCGAAGGCGAGTTGGCACAGAAGTATTTACGAATCAGACATATGCAGTGAATAGAAACCGCAACAAGTCATTTATGATGGCAGAGCTAAAAAACAAGAAGTAAGCCCCTATCGTATATTCAGGCTTAGAAACCGGTGTTTCGGTTATCAGTGATACGCTTTGCCTTGCCCTCGGAACGAGCGACAGACTTCGGAGGAAGCAGTTCCACCTTTGCGCTAATCAGCAGAGTCTGCTTGATCTGTGTCTTGATGTATGCTGCCAGCTTCTCAAGCTTATCTGCGTCATTCATATCAACATCATCCTTTAATTCCACCTGAACGGTAAGCTTATCCTGTGAATTTACACGATCAACTACCAACATATAATGTGCAGATGCTTCTTCAACGCCCATCAGTACAGATTCGATCTGGCTAGGGAATACATTAACGCCACGGATAACAAGCATATCATCTGTACGACCTGTAATACGGCTCATCTTAACTGTTGTTCTTCCACATGCACAGGTTCCATGATGTAACGTACAGATATCGTGTGTCCTGTAACGAATCATAGGCGTACCTGTCTTTGTCAGCGTCGTAAATACCAGTTCACCCGGTGTATCGTCCGGAAGTGGTTCTTCTGTCACAGGATCAATGATCTCTGCAAGCACATGATCCTCATTTATATGCATGCCATGTTTTTCCATACATTCAAATGCAACACCCGGTCCACCGATCTCAGTCAGGCCGTAGATATCAAGTGCATCAAAATCAAGAAGCTCTTCCAGATGCTGTCTCATCTCTTCTGTCCACGGTTCTGCACCAAAGCAACCGGATTTCAATTTTAATTCTTCCGGCTTGATTCCCATTTCTCGAATTGTCTCAGCCAGATATGTTGCGTAAGACGGTGTACAGCAAAGCATTGTAGATCCAAGCTCTTTCATCATCATGATCTGTCTCTGCGTATTACCGGATGACATCGGAATAACTGTAGCGCCAATCTCTGTTGCACCCTGATGTGCACCCAGTCCACCGGTAAATAAACCATAACCATATGCGACCTGAATGATATCATCTTTTGTACCGCCGGCAGCAGTCAGTGCTCTGGCAACCATCTCTGTCCATACATCAATATCATTTTCAGTATAACCGGATACGATCGGCTTTCCGGTTGTTCCTGAAGAACCCTGAATACGTACAATATCTTTAAGATCTGCAGCAAATAGTCCATATGGGAAATTATCTCTCAAATCTGTTTTCTGCATAAATGGAAGCTTTACGATATCTTCTATCCCATTAATATCTTCCGGCTTTACTCCGGTCTCATCCATTCTCTTTCTGTAAGCAGGAACATTATTATATTCCAGCTCTACTGTAGCTCTCAGTCTTTCTCCCTGAAGCTTTTTTCTTTCATCAAAATCCATACATTCCATTGCATCATTATAGATGTAATGAATCTTCTTCTGTCTCATATGTAACTATCCTCCATGTCTGATCTTGGCTCTACTTTTTCACTTTTATGTTTTTCCACACTAAAGCGTTTACCCATAAAAATTTTAGCCGAGCAGCCTGTATATGTCAAGGAAGTTTTTACCATCCACCAAAAGTTTTTATACCCCCATCCACCAAAAATCCCCCTGTCCAGGAGCCGCAAATGACGCTTTCACACCCATGTAAAAATTACAAAGCAAGTTAAAAAAAGACCACCACACAGGCGCGTCCTGTATGATGGTCTTTTTGTCAATATATTGGTATATAAGATTTACGCAAATCTTGTTGTGTTAATCTTTACACCAGGACCCATTGTTGAAGCAATTACAACGCTCTTAAAGTACTGTCCTTTAGCAGCTGATGGCTTTGCTTTTACAATAGCATCCATTAAGGTCTGGAAGTTTTCGTCTAACTGTTCCTCTGTAAAGGAAGCTTTTCCCACTGGCACATGGATAATATTGGCTTTGTCAAGTCTGTACTCTATCTTACCAGCTTTGATATCGTTAACTGCTTTTGTTACATCCATTGTAACTGTACCAGCCTTAGGGTTTGGCATTAAGCCCTTAGGTCCAAGTACACGTCCAAGACGTCCAACAACACCCATCATATCAGGTGTAGCTACAACAACATCGAAATCTAACCATCCATCTTTCTGGATCTTTGGAACTAATTCCTCACCACCTGCGTAATCAGCGCCAGCAGCAAGTGCTTCGTCTACCTTATCACCCTTAGCGAATACGAGAACCTTAACTGTCTTACCTGTTCCATGAGGTAATACAACAGCACCACGTACCTGCTGATCTGCATGACGTCCATCAACACCCAGTCTTAAGTGAGCTTCGATCGTCTCGTCAAATTTAGCTGTAGCCATCTTCTTTACCAAAGCAACTGCCTCTTCAAATTCGTAAACGGCTGTTTTGTCATAGAGCTTGCTTGCATCTACATATTTCTTACTCTTCTTCATTATAAACCTCCTGTGGTCTTATCGGGAGCGACCCTCCCACCAAAATGTTTTTATTCTTAATTACTCTTCAACTGTAACGCCCATTGAACGAGCTGTTCCAGCGATCATGCTCATAGCAGCTTCAAGGCTTGCAGCATTTAAATCTTTCATCTTAAGTTCGGCAATTTCCTGAACCTTAGCTTTTGAGATAGTTGCAACCTTTGTCTTCTTTGAGTTAGCTGAACCGGATTTGATATTACAAGCCTTCTTGATCAGAAGTGATGCAGGAGGAGTCTTAGTAATAAAGCTAAAGCTCTTATCCTGATAAACTGTAATAACAACAGGAATGATCATATCTCCTTCGTTAGCAGTTCTAGCATTGAATTCCTTTGTGAATGCAACGATATTAACACCGTGCTGACCAAGAGCTGGTCCAACAGGTGGTGCAGGTGTTGCCTTTCCTGCAGGGATCTGTAATTTAATATATCCTTCTACTTTCTTCGCCATCTTAGCGCACCTCCAAAAATATTGTGGTAATAACGGGGGATACCCTTCCACTCACTCTTACAATTTCTTGATATCAGCGAATGCAATCTCTACAGATGTTGCACGGCCAAATATTTCTACATCGATGGTAATGGTCTGTTTACTTGGGTTAATTGCCTTAATACTACCCACGGTACCTTCCCAGGCACCTGCTGTAACCTCAACCATATCGCCTACTTCCACATCGATCACGATCGTTTCCTTGTTGATTCCAAGGTACTTCATCTCATCATCTGATAATGGAACCGGCTTTGATCCCGGTCCTACGAATCCTGTAACACCTCTTGTATTACGAACTACATACCATGTGGCATCGTTCATAACCATATTGAGCAGAACATAGCCAGGGAACAGTTTTCTGGTAACAGCTTTCTGTACACCGTTCTTAACCTCAATGGATTCTTCCACGGGTACAGATACTTCTAATATCTGGTCCTGTAATTTTCTGTTTTCAATTGTTTTCTCAATATCAGCTTTAA
Source organism: Lachnospiraceae bacterium UBA6403 (assembly GCA_002437435.1). Classification (GTDB taxonomy): domain Bacteria; phylum Bacillota; class Clostridia; order Lachnospirales; family Lachnospiraceae; genus Coprococcus. Next base: position 7,015 of record DJPV01000060.1, read on the forward strand.
CCTTATTTTCATAACCTGAGTAGGTATGGACTACATACCATCTTGCGCTTTCAGCATCTGCCATATAATTCACCAACCTTTACTCAATTATATTATGAAATTCAAGCCTATCTGTATAAGCCAGTCAACGATTGCAATAATAACTCCGAGTATTACCGTTGAAACGATTACTACGACTGACTGCTTAAGCAGGGTGTTTCTGTCAAGCCATGTAATTTTCTTGAATTCACCCTTAAGTTCCTGGGTCCAGCTTTTCTTGAGAGCTGTTGATTTTTCTTCACTTTTTGCCATTAAACCAATCCTCCTTCACTGGTCCGGAACTATTTTGTTTCCTTGTGTACTGTATGCTTCTTGCAGAATCTGCAGTACTTCTTTGTTTCCATTCTGTCTGGATGCGTTTTCTTATCCTTTGTCATATTGTAATTACGCTGTTTACAATCCTGACATGCCAATGTTATTTTAACGCGCACTTCCATCTACCTCCATTACTTATTTTAAGGCATAAAAAAAAGACCTCTTTCATCGCACGTTTAACAATAACACAAGTGTACAGTACAAGTCAAGAAATCTTTTTCTGTTTTTAGACATATTCTCTATTTTTTAATTTTATAAAGAAATATGCGGATTTTATCGTTTTTTCTGCCCTTAACCCTTCAGATCCTTTAAGGTATGAAATAATTCCATATCCGATTCTGTCAGTTTTACATTTGTACAGATCTGCTTTCCCTCTGGATCTGTGATCTTTACTTCTATAATATAGTCTTCTCTGATACCGCTTGCCATTGCTGCCTGTAAGAACATCGGAAACTTCGGATGATTGGCTGCAAATTTCTCCCATGCGGATTTTATCTTAAAAAATGATGCCGGATTTACCATATTTATCTCCTTATATACCTCTGAGGCTTCCCTGAATTCTCTCACTCCGCAGATATATCTCCTGTTAATTTGCTCTATATTTACAGTATCAGAATAATGCTGCGATCGTTCCAAGCAGTCCATAGCTTACAACTCCCACAATCAGACCTGCAAGTACGACGCCGCCCATAACAGCAAGTGCACTCTTCTTCCAATCCAGATCCAAGAAGCTGGCTGCCAACGTTCCCGTCCAGGCACCTGTACCCGGGAGTGGAATTCCCACAAACAGCATCAACGCGATATAGACTCCGCCGCCCGTCTTCTCAAGCAGCTTCTGTCCGCCTTTCTCGCCTTTCTGAATACACCATGTGAAAAATTTTCCGATATATTTTTTATCTCTTCCCCACATCAAAACCCGTCTGGCAAACCAGAAGATCACCGGAACCGGAAGCATATTCCCAATCATACAAATGATCAATGCACGGAATGTCGGTATCCCGAACACTGCTGCATATGGGATTGCTCCTCGAAGCTCCACGATCGGAACCATAGATATCAGGAACATGATAAGATATTTTTTAACCATTGTTATCTCCTAATTTTCTTTTTTATAGAACGGCTCTGCATTCTCTAAAACCTTTTTGCCAAGTCCGTTATCTGTTCCGGTTAGTGCGATCGGAATACCGAACGCAAGCGGTTTTATCTTTGGAAGAAGGGAATCAAATAAATCTTCTTCATCACCTTCAAAATCAATTGTGATCAGATATTCTTCATCGGAATTTTCTTTTTCCATCATCTGAATATAGGCTGCTTTTACATTTGGGCGTTCTGCAAAGAATTTCTTTGCTTCCTCTAACATATCAACCGGCATATATTTCGGGCTTCTTAAACGAATCTTTGTATTTGCCGGAATAGTATGCTTCTTGATATTTGTATTCTTTTGTTCTTCAAGCACACTCTTTCTGCTCTCATCCACTGTCTTAATGAGCGCATCCGGCACCTGCATGCCAACTGTATATGGATCGATCACAATTCCCTGAATCTGTCCCTTTGAATTCAGAACCAATGGGGCAACCTCCTTATAAGTGAGTGCCATTTTCTCAACCTCTACTTCCTTGATCGCACGCTCGAATTCTTCATCATTTGTAAAACAAGGGAAGAAATTCTTTCCCGTATTATCTGTGATAACACGGAAGTTTACTCTGAATTTTCCATCTCCCATGATCCTGCCCTGATCATCCTTTACTGGCTTTGGATCCAGTGTTGCCGGCAGGATAAATCTTGCCTGTAATAACTTCTCTATAAAATTTTTCAGATTCTGCTGATTATTTTCAGCCTTTAAAACCTCGATTGCTTCTAACAATGCATCATTTTTTATCTTTCCATTTTCCATACTTAGTTTACACCTTCCTCTTTTATGCTGTCCTTATAGGCTCTGTATTCTGCTTCTGCCTTTTTGCCTTCCTCACTTCTCTTGGACGCCACCATCTCCGGCATAACATCCACCATCGGTTCATTGATATATTCCGTCAGCTTCTGAAGGAATTCTTTCCCTCCTTTATAAGTAGCTACCGGAATGGTCACAACACCCTGAGAGGTCATCATAACATACCCTCTTACCACATGGTAAAACGGTTTATGTGTCTTTGCCTGTTCTTTTATATCTGAAATGTCATAACATTTCCATCTTCCCGGAATCTTACTGTAATACAGATGTTCTTTATCAAGCTTTGCAGCCGATCCTACGATACATCTGCACATCATACCGATCAAAAATCCAAGTGCAAATGCCGCAAGAATCAGGATTCGTCCGGTTCCTTTAAATACACTGTCGAATCCCAGAAGTGCTACAATAATAAATAATACGATTGCTGTACCAACGATAAACGCCAGATAACCAACTGTAGTATATGCCTGATACATACCTTTTTTATTTTTTTTGCATTTTGAATAATAACTGAACGGTGAATCAACAAGACCAAGGTCAGCCCCGCATAAAGGACAATATTTCTGATTCAGAGTTGCATTTGCCGGAATTGATCTGCCACAATGTGGGCAACGAAAAAACAACTGATTGATAATACCGGACAATAACAGCATAATAACAAACAGTCCCCATCCATATATGATCTTTCCAACAAACGTAAATATAAACAGTCCCAAAATACCGATCATGGGCATAATTACGATACAGCCCTTGGCAATTCTTAACTTCATTTCTTCCTCCATCCATAACAGAATATTCCATCTGTTATTCTATAATAACAGCTCTGCTATGGCTATCTTCTTTCTATTTTCAGACAGGATCAGATCCTAGATCTGCGCAAATGCCTGTTCCAGATCTGCAATCAAATCTTCCGCATCTTCCAGTCCACATGAATAACGGACAAGATCCGGATATACACCGCATGCTGTCAGTTCTTCATCATTCATCTGTCTGTGTGTTGCGCTTGCCGGATGCAGGCAACAGGTTCTCGCATCAGCTACATGTGTCTCGATCGAACCGAGCTTTAAGTGCTTCATGAATTCTTCTGCTGCTTTTCTGCCGCCCTTTACGCCAAAACTTACGACGCCGCATGAACCATTTGGCAGATATTTCTCTGCGAGTGCATAGTATTTGTCATTTTCCAGACCACAGTAGTTTACATAAGCAACCTTATCATTCTGCTCCAGATATTTTGCAACTGCGAGTGCATTCTCACAGTGACGTTTCACTCTGACATGCAGGCTCTCCAGTCCGAGATTCAGGATAAATGCACTCTGCGGAGACTGTACGGAACCGAAATCACGCATCAGCTGTGCAGTTGCCTTTGTGATAAATGCGCCTTCTTTTCCGAACTTCTCTGCATATGTAATTCCATGATAGCTGTCATCCGGCGTAGTAAGTCCCGGGAATTTGTCTGCGTATTTCATCCAGTCAAACTTTCCGGCATCTACGATACACCCACCGAGAGCTGCTCCATGTCCGTCCATGTACTTGGTTGTAGAATGAGTTACGATATCTGCTCCCCATTCGATCGGACGACAGTTGATCGGAGTCGGGAATGTATTATCTACGATAAGCGGCACTCCCTGCTCATGAGCTGCCTTTGCGAACTTCTCAATATCTAATACAGTCAGGGCAGGATTTGCAATAATCTCACCAAATAATGCCTTGGTATTCGGACGGAAAGCTGCACGGATTTCATCTTCGGATGCATCCGGGTCAACAAATGTGAAATCTATTCCCATCTTCTTCATCGTTACGGCAAATAAGTTATAGGTTCCACCATAGATGGAATTCGAGGCAACAACATGATCACCACAATTTGCGATATTAAATACTGCATAGAAGTTTGCTGACTGACCGGAGCCGGTAAGCATCGCTGCTGCGCCGCCCTCTAACTGACAGATCTTCTTTGCAACCAGATCATTTGTCGGATTCTGAAGTCTGGAATAAAAATATCCATCTGCTTCCAGATCAAATAATTTACCCATATCTTCGCTTGTTGCATATTTGAATGTTGTACTCTGATAGATCGGAATCTGTCGCGGTTCTCCATTTCCCGGTTCATACCCTCCCTGTACACAAGTTGTATTAATCTTATATTTACTCATTACGACCTCCCAATAAATCTCATTCATTCACATTTCCGATTATATAAATACTTATCTTTTCCTGTACCATTCAGCACATCATCTCATTATATATAATTTATCCCATTCCTGCAAGCATATGAGATCTGCCAAAAATTAAAAATCCGTTAAGATTTTCCTATATTTATGAAAGTCCAAATATCTCCTTACAAAGCTTTCTTCCCGACCGTGTCCTGAATATCTTCTCATATGCAGACCGGACTGCCTTGATATGCTCTTTATCCTCGTACAGGTTCACAAGAAAATCTGCCTCTACCAATATCTGATAATCCATTCCGTCAATATTGGAATAGGTATGATGATGACCGACCAGATAACATACTCTTTCTATAAATGATGCATCATCCGTCAATGCCATAAGCAGTTTTTCTGCTTCCGGCGGGCCTTCCTTCTCCTGCGTCTTGCCTGTATTATATCCATATTTCTTTTCAGAGTTCTTTATTCCTATATCATGCACAAGTGAAGCTACTTCCAGGATCTCCAGTTCTTCTTCTGTGACTCCTTCCATCTCTCCGATCAGCTTGGCAAAAGAATGAACCTTCAGGAAATGATGAATCCGTCTGGCATCTCCTGCATAATATTCGATCATCTTTTCTTTTACCCGGGATTTCAGATCCCTGCCTGCGGGGATCATGTCTTCTGCATTCTTCTGCAATCTCTCACTCTGTTCTGATTCTGTATTCTGTTTCTCCTCTATATTTTGCGCTGTTTCCACATTCTGTTCCTGTTCCATGTTCTGCTCTGCTTCCATTCTTTTCCTCCTGACTGTCTTCCGACCATTTTTAATGTGTTTATTTGATTTATTTCTGTCTTATGTTCATCTGTTTTATATCTCTATTCACTCCCCGATTATATATGGTAACTACAGAATACGCAACTTTTTTATCCTGTTTCACCTGTTCCTGAACTTTTTACCCGTTTTCTTTTGTCGTAAATAAAATGTTTTGTGCTGTTTTCTACTTATAGGTTGTCTTTTCTTTTCATATAGTAGTATAATTTCCAGGTGCAGGTATTTTTAGGAGGTTTTACAAATGAAAGATAATTCCCGTCCAATCGGCGTATTTGATTCCGGTATTGGCGGTATCAGTGTCTTAAAAGAGATCGTTGCACTGATGCCGGAGGAAAATTATATATATTATGGTGATTCTGCGCATGCTCCATATGGTACACGGCAGGTCACTGACATTCAGAATTTAAGTCGGAACTGTGTGGAATTCCTGCTTGAACATGGTGCAAAAGCAATTGTAATCGCTTGCAATACTGCGACCAGTGCTGCTGCTGCCATGCTCCGTGCAGACTATCCGGACATTCCCGTGATCGGTATTGAACCGGCATTAAAGCCTGCCGTTCTCTGGAAAGAACATGACCGGATCGCAGTTATGGCTACCCCTATGACATTGAAACAGGACAAATTTCTGTCACTGATGCATACCTATGAAAAACAATCCGTGATCTATCGTGTTCCCTGTCCAAAATTAGTTGGCTTCGTGGAAAATGGAGATCTGGACAGTCCAGTACTCCATGACTATCTGCAGGAGGTTCTCTCTCCTTATCTGGAAAAGGGAATTGATGCAATCGTGCTTGGCTGCACGCATTATCCGTTCGTGGAAAAAATGATCCGAACTGTTGTCGGTCCGGATATCAAGATCTTCGTCGGAAGCCATGGGACTGCCATGGAACTACGCCGCCGCCTGATAGCTACAGGCTTAAAATCAGACTCAACAGGGCATGGCACGGTAGAGATCTATAACAGCTGTACGACTGACGGAAACGCGCATGTTGCCCTTTGCCGTAAGTTGCTGGCATTATAATTTACCATCATAATATCGTAATAATAACCCGGTTACACGGTCATAGGCGGCTAGTCCATCGGAGACACCGTTCAGATTCAGGCTGGTTTCAGTGAATGTATTGGATGCCTGATTGACGGTATCCGTCGACAGAACGGCCTTATCTTCCACCTTTTCCCATGTCTCAGGAAGAAGAAAGACATCGTCAGAAAGCACCTGTTCGGATATCCGCTCATTTGCCAGATATAATTCCGCATCCTCCCCGATAGCCTCATAATAGGCATTATCTACATAAGACAGCACACTCAGATATCCGGAATAAATAAAGAACGGATCCCCGCTGCCAATGCAGGCAAGATAAGAGATAAAATTTGCTTCATCTTCATAGATGTACCCATGCAGATGTGACAGTTCATGACAATAGGTTGCCGGATAATTCGTAATATACATATCGGCATTACAATTTGCTTCCATCGAAAACGGAAAATAATATCCCGCCATATAGCCTTGACTCATCAGCCCGGAAAACATCATATGCTTAACATCCGGATAGTAGCCGGACAACCGTGGATACTGTCCGGACAGTTTTCGAAGTGCATTTCTCGCCTGCTCCTGTATATCTCCATCATATGTTATGTATCCGTTTTCATCCCGTTCTACTTTTGTGCTGTATTCATTGCACTGCTTTACGATATAATTACGAAGTGCCTGTAATTCTTCTACCTTATACTGCCGTTCTTCTGTTTCACCATTTACAGAAAGCGATGAACAGTGATAGTAGATCGTACAGTTCCCGGTCATAATAAGACAGACCACGACCGTTATATATGCAATAACAAGATCGTAGATCCTGCAAAATCTCCGATATCCCATATGCTTTCTAAAAAAGATCAGCAAAATATTCAGGATCAGAAATGCAAGGATCAACAGGATCGCCGTAACGATCATAATCTCCCCGATCGAAAAAGAAAACAGATTGCCGAATCTCGCAAATACTGCAACGATAACCGGATTTACATGTCCGGCATACCAGTCGCACCAGTTTCTCCATCCCGTCTTTCTGCTGATCCACGGAGCAGCCCACGCTGCTGCATTTATCACTATGACCAGAAGCACTCCTGTAAGAAGAAGGGTTCTGTGAATATGTCTTTTTTTCTTGTTCTTTTCTACCTTACTCATAATTTTATTCTTCCTGCAAGATAGTGTATTTTCTGATATGCATCCTGGCGGATTCTCATACATACAAACATTCTTTTCTACCTGTTCAGTATAACATCCTGCTCTGCATTTTACGACACACTTCACAGATTTATAACAAAAACGCCATCAAAGTTTGACATCTTCTCTGCCTGCCGGCAGACCTGTCATTCTTTGATGGCATTTTATTTCCTGTTATGCTTTTTACTATCGGCAGATATTTACGATAAAATCATTTCAGATCTTCTACCAGCTCGTACAGGGCTTCTGCGGAATTGAAATTATCAGATGTGATCTCATCACTCGGAATGATAACATCGTATTTGTCTGCAATCTCTGCAATGATCGTTATGATATCCAGAGATTCCAGTATTCCATCATCTACCAGTGCATCTTCATTTTCAAAATCAACATTCGGTTTGATCTTCTTTAACATTGCAATAAAATCATTCATAGTTTTATTCTCCTTTATTCTTTGATTCTGCTATCTTTTTTATTTCTTTTCGAAGAAGTGAGCCTTTAAATGTCTTCGGAACTTCCTCGATATAAAATATCTTCTGCGGCAGCTTATAGCTTTCAACCTGTTGCTGCATATAGATCTGGAATGCAGCTTCGTCAAAACCATCTTCTTTTACGATCAGCATAACTGGTAATTCTCCGGTGATCGGATCCTGAATGGAACTGTAGGCACAATCTGTCACACCCGGATACCGAATCGCAACAGCCTCTACCTCTGCCGGTGAGATCTTACTTCCGCCATAGTTGATAACATCATCTGCCCGTCCAACCAGAATGATACTGCCATCTTCATCCATATAGCCAAGATCATTTGTCATAACATATCCATCCACTACCGTTTTTGCCGTAAGTTCCGGGTCATTGTAATAGCCCTCCATAACGATAGAACCACCCCAGCCCAGTAAGGCAGGCTGTTCTTCTGATCCATTCTCTATAATGTTCCCTTCTTCATCTATAAAGCACACCAGAGAATTGACGGTCGGATATCCGATACAACCATTCTTGTTCTGACGGCTGAATTCCAGAATACAGGAACAGCCTGCTTCCGACGATCCATAAAAATTATAAAGTCTTGTATGTGGAAGATACCGGAGCAGCTTTTCCTTGTCCGTTTCCGGAAGCGGTGCTGATCCTACTTGTATATAATCGATCTGATTGGCATATCCTGCAATCCTGTCATCTGACAAATGAAAGATCATTCCAAGCGTTGCCGGAGAAATTGCCATAGATGCTGCATGGTACTGCTCAAGCACCTTCCAGAGATTACCGATCATTGCCATACCATTCATCAGACAGACGGTTCCGCCATTAATCATATCTGACTGATATCGTCTTATACCAAAAGAATGATTAAGCGGCATCGGTATGATCTCCACATTTCCCGGCTTCATCTGCGTTCCCTTCATAACGTTTTCAGCGATCGCCACATCATTCTTATGATGCATGACAACACCCTTTGAGTTGCCGGTCGTACCCGTTGTAAACAACAGCATCGAACGCAAATCTGCATTTGGAAGCGGACAGTCCAGTTCCTCTGCATTCTCCATCTGTTCTGCCAGCTTCTTCGGTGATAACCAGCGCAGTCCCTCTGACTCTTTGTTTGAGATCAGCCATTCTGCATCCACCTTATCCATGATTTCCTGCATACGCTCCGGCGAAGTGGATCGCTCTACAGGGATCACAAGTGCCTGCATATACTGCAAGGCTGAAAATAGAACCATATACTCAATGTTCTGCGTGCATCGTAAAATAACATGTGCATCCTTTTTTATACCATTCTGAAGCAGGACATTTGCCATCTTTCTGATTGCTGTCCAATACTCCGCATATGTCAGACATTTTTTCAACTCACAGACAGCCAGTGTATCCGGCTGTGTCTCCGCATATTTTTTTATATAATGAAGCACGGTTTCCATATTGATCCTGTTATTTCTCCTTTTTCTTTGTAATCTTTTTTACATTTTTCTTCCATTTGTCCATAAATTTCTGATCTTCCTCATCCCATACCTTACAGGCATCTTCCCAGCTTACCTTCTGATCCTCAGTCAGAGTTTCCTGCAACTGATAATTCTCCTTCAGGTATGCTCCAAGAAAGCTTGTCACCTTTTTTGCTCCTGCTATATTCATATGCTTTGGATTATAGAAATCCGTTTCAAAATCAATATCCATCTCATCAACATACTGATTCAGATCCAGACAGTCATAGCCCTGTTCCTCACAATAGGCATCCACAGCCAGATGCTCCCGGATCTGACCCTCATCCGGTACATACGGTGTCGCTATAAACAGCACCTTTTTCCCCAGTTCATCTGCCTTTTTCTCGATCGCATCCAGGGTATCCTTCGATTCCTGTGACAGTTCAAGACTCTGATCTGTTGTGTAATCCGGCTTCTTGTTTTTGAGATTCTTGATCGTTGATTTTGGTCTTGCAAATTTATCATCACTGGATGGATTGTTCAGACGGTTGATCATAAATTCCCGATCAAATTCCATCAGATTATTATGATATTTTAATATCTGAAACATCATTTCTACTTTCTTCACAAAGCTTCCACCATGTATGGACTGAATTGCCTGCAGTCTTGTTATAGATGGATCCATACCGGATACGAGCAGTTCAAACCAGTAGTCCCGCTCCTCCTGACTGTGATCATCATTTGTATTTCTGGCGATCATGGTTCTGACCTCGACAACAAACACATCCACGTTCTGGCTTTTTACCGCTTCTTCCATAATGTATGGCGCCATATTCAGATCCTGGATCGAGCTTGCCACCATGGCTGAGGTAAAATCCTGTTCCTCATATGCCTGTGGCGGATTCCAGCATCGGAACATCGCACTGGATCCAATCATCAATGCATTGACCGTATCCTTTTCTTCTGCATAATACTCTGCCCATGCCTCTGCGTCACTCTCATCCGGTCTGGCAAACTGTCCGACCTTCGATATGGAATATAACAATATGACAAAAAACAGAAGGATCGAAATTACTTTTTTCATTATCGCAAAAACCTTTTTCTTTCCTGTTTTCATGCTTTGTTCTCCTAACCTTAAAACTGTTCATAGATGAATGCGATCTGACTTCCGGATCCATATACACCAAACGTCAATACACATAAAATTCCAACGATCAGAACCAGCCAGCGCAGCCAGAGATTCTGACGCAACAGCCAGCTTCTGATATCTTCTTTTATACCCATCTGCTCCCGGATCTCCTGTGCAACCGATACACATAACAGGATCAGACAACCGATCAGTATCAGTCCCCATTCCCGCTGGGACAGAGCAAATGTATTTACAATGTCATAAAATGTACCACGGTCTGCCACACAGGAAGCTATCATATGAAAAGACGCACGGATTCCATTTCCCATGAAAATGATACGTCCAATCACGCACAATAAAAACGTGCGAAGCATTCGGAATATATTCCAGCTTATACAGTTTGTCCGTATATTGAGTTTCTCTGTTAATTTAGCAATCGGCTGTTCAAATAATGTTGATAAACAGATCAGTATTCCATGAAACAATCCCCAGCCGATATAATTCCACTTTGCCCCATGCCAGAGTCCGGTCAGAATCCACACACACAGTATCGGTACACAGGATGCAAATCCAGTTCCTATGACATTTCCCAGATATTTCCGTACCTTGGTATTCCATTTCAACAGGATCTTTGAAGTTGATACCGGATAAAATACATAATCTCTGAAAAATGCTCCGAGTGAAATATGCCATCTTCTCCAGAACTCCGGTAACGTCTGGGAAAAATATGGCCGTCTGAAATTTTCACCAAGAGTAATGCCAAAGCCTTCCGATGCGCCACGCACGATATCCATACATCCGGAAAAATCACAGTAGATCTGGATCGAATACATAACCGCTGCCAGGAAGAAGATCATACCTTCATACTGGTTGGAATGTTTGAATACTTCTGTCACAAATGGGCTGATACGGTCTGCCAGCACCATTTTCTTAAGTGCTCCCCACAGGATCAGCCATGTGCCTTTTACCACCGTATCATAATCAAACTTATGCTTCTCCCATAGCTGATGTGCAACCAGTTCATATCGCGCGATCGGTCCCTGTGTAATATGTGGAAAATATAATACATATGACAGATATTTCAGGAAATTCTTCTGTGCATGTATCCTTCCGTTATAAACATCAACCAGATAAGAGATCATCATAAAAGAATAAAAAGAAACTCCAAGCGGTGCAGGAAAATGCCAGTCCGGTATCCGCTGTATCGCGTCATACGGAAGGAAACGCTTGATATTCTCGATGGCAAAGCCTGTCACCTTGAATACAATTAGTGCACCTATCACGATCAGCAATGCCAGCACAAGATACTTCTTCCGTTTCTTTTTCTGTGCTGTTTTTATCTTTCTTGCGGCTCTCTTATCTGCATCCAGAAGCAGCCGATCCTGTTCCTCCAGATTTTTCTCCATCAACATTGTCAATGGATACACTAGAAATGCAGTTCCAACTACGATCAGGAGATCATCGATTCCACTATAAGCATAGAAAACCACGCTTGCGGCAAGGAGCACCCACCACTGTATTTTCTTTGGTACTATATAATATATTAAAACTGTAACTGCCAAAAATGCTATAAATATGTATGATACGACAGACATGCCTTCTCTCCATTTCTCTCTTTTCGTTCTATAGCCATTTCTATCTGTTTTTCCTTATACGGTACTGAATGCGTTCCAGTATTTTAGCAGCAATGTACAGATAATCGACATTGTAAAAATAATGATAAGGGAAATCTTCCAGCCTTCCCGGAACATATACTTTGGTTCCAGTCCATATCCTACCGGGATCGCGCGGATCGATGTTGGTAGCATATAAGACAGGTTCACACCAATGGATGCTACATATATATACGGAATCGGATTCAGACCACATCCCTGTGTGATCGAGATCACAAGCGGGATCGCAACCGCTGCCGTAGCTGTATTTGAGGTTATATCCGACAACAGAAGTGTTACGGTCAGAATGATCAGAATCATTACAAAGCCTCCCTTCATATCAAAGGAAGAAATTATTTTCCCAAGCGCATTTGCAACACCTGTGGCATTGATCAGGCTTCCAAGTGCCAGACCTCCGGCAAATATATACATAAGATCCCAGATAATCCTGCCCTGTACCTGTTTCCAGACCATGATCCGTTTTCCTTCTTTATTTGTAAGAAGAAAGGCGATGATCGCACAAATGATAAATACATACGCAGGCTTTAATCCCGGCAATATATTCTGATAAAGCTGTCTGGTAAATGCCAGAACAGTTGCTGCTACAAACAAAACAAGTGCGGATTTCTCTTCAAAGCTCCTCTTCGGAAGTTCCCGGTACTGTTCCGCAAAATATTCCCGGGAACCACCTAACAGATCCGCCTTCTTTACATCACGAAGAACAAATACTACATTGATCAGCATTAAGATCAACATAACCGGAAGAAACCGGATGATCCAAGAGGAATACATATATTCTTTTTCGGTCAACTGCTGGATATATTCCACCGTTACCAGATTCATAGCACCGCCAAGTGGAGATGCCAGACCACCCAGTCCTGTCGCATAGGCGATCGTCAGCAGAATCTTCGATGCCGTCTTGCTGTTTTTCACATCATCCATTCCAATATATTTCAGCATAGAAACTGCGATTGGTGTAATCGTTGCGCATACCACGGCATTCGGAAGCACCGCAGATAATACCATTGACAACACAAACCAGAACACAAGCTGCATTCTGAGACTGTTTCCGATCAGACGCAGAAACGTGATCGCAATTCGTTTATCCAGTCCTGTATTTTCCCATAATACTGTTATGATCGAAGCTCCGAGCAACAGCAGGATTGTTTCGTCCGCGTAATTCGATATTATAGTCTTCATTTCTGCCATAGGAACTGTTGCATTGACTGCGATCGGTAAAAAAGCCGTTACTGCATAATCCACCGGACCCGTCACCCACCAGTATGCCATCCAGAATACCGTTCCGACTGCCGCCCGTTCTGCAAATGTCGGCAGAACTGTACATGGTAAAAGAAAGCATGCCAACAGGAATAGAACCGGTCCAAGCAATAAATGAAGCAATCGTTTATAATTTCTCATACTATCCTCCAAGCAAGCCCTACTCATATATTTTTCTTTTCAATAAAAAAGAACTCCAATATTGAATTATAAAAATCCAATATTAAAGTTCGATTAAATTTGACATTTTTATTTTTTATCAAATGTGGCAATAAAAAATGTAAAACAGCTTCCCTCATTCTTGCGGCTATCCACAGTGATCCCACCTCCATATAATTCAGCAATCTTCATTGCCTGCGACAGCCCCAGTCCGAAGCCTTCCGCATTACGATCTTTTTCTTCCCGGTAAAAACTTTCAAATATTTTCGGTATATGTTCTTTCTCTATTCCACAGCCTTCATCCTGAATACAGATATAGGCATTTCCATCTTTCTCTCCGCATGACACATAGATTTTAGATCCTTCATTACTATATTTTACAGCATTTGAAAGCAGATTATTTATAACAATATAGATAAGATTCATATTTGCATGTATGATAGTCGGCTGAAGGGAATATTCAAATGCGATTTGTTTCGTATCAATATTCGCTATGTCATCACATGCAGATTCTATTACATCCCGAACATCAATATCTTCTATACTGAATGTTGTCCCTCTTCGATCTATTGCGGTCATCTGTAACAATTGATCGACCAGATTCTTCATGCGGTTTGTCTGCCGCTCGAATACTTCTATACTTTTTATTGCTTCTTTATCCTGCTTCTTTTCTGCCGTCTCTCTTGATACCTGACATTGTGCATGCATAACAGCAATAGGCGTACGAAGCTCATGGGATACATTCGCATTAAATTCTTCCTGACGTTCCAGCTCCTGCTGCACTCTCTGGTACAGATGATTATTTGCATCTGTTAACATCTGCAGTTCTTTAAAGCATCCATTGTATTCCAAGCTGTCCGTAAAATCCAGATTCTCTCCGCTCTTTTTTATCGACTCATTCAACTGTCTCATCGGTACAGCGATCAGATATCTTAATAAAAAGGCAAATAAAATAAAAAATGTGCCAACTACTCCTATCACAAAATATGACTGATGCCACAATCCGCGGTAATTGTCTTTCACCGCCTGCTCCGATATCATTGCACATACCAGATAAAAACTGTTATCCTCAGTTCCATTCTTCAATTTTCCACGTCTGGTCGCTACATAATAGCGTTTTTCCTGAAACGTTACTTTTGTAAGGCTCTGTAATCCGATATCAAGCCCTGTCTTTGAATCATCCGGCATTCTGCCATCAAGAAAGTCTCCATCTCTTGACTGTAAAAATACATACACATTCTCATTATAAGGATCTTTTTCTTCCAGCTCGTAAAAATCTTTCTTTATATATGGTTTTCCCTGCTCATCAAATCCTATATTTTTTTTTGCACGTTTCACTTCCTGCGCAAGTTCCGTATATGCCAGATATTTCGTGTCTTCTTTAATCAGATTATTCTGCATCAATAAAAGGCATACGATTCCTGCTGCAATGATCAGTCCACAGACAATAACCGTAAAATTAACAAATGATATTTTTCTTTTTAACATTCCAGTCTATAACCCACTCCCCGAATCGTATGTATCAGTTTTTTCTCAAATGGATCATCGATTTTTCTGCGAAGGTATCGAATATAGACATCAACGACATTTGAATTGATATCATCATCAATACTCCATATATTTGCACGGATCTGCTCTCTTGTAACAACAATGTTCCTGTTGCGCACCAGATATTCCAGGATCGCATATTCCCGGACTGTAAGATCAACAGTCACACCATCCCGGACAACCCGGTGATTATTTGTATCAATCTGCAAAGTTCCATAATTCAAAATGCTGTCATTGCTTATATGTACAGTACGAAGCATTACTCTTAATCTCGCGAGCAATTCCGAAAATTCAAACGGTTTTGTCATATAATCACTGGCTCCGGCATCCAAGCCTCTGACAATATCCTGTGTTTCGGACTTTGCGGTCAAAAAAAGAACCGGAACCTGTATTCCTTCTGCCCGGATTGTTTTCAAAACCGACATACCATCTTTCTTCGGAATCATAATATCCATTATAACTCCATCGTAACTTGCCGCTTCCAGATAATCAAGTGCTGCCTGTCCATCAAAACAGGCATCTACATTGTATCCTTCTTTTGTCAGCTTATTACAAATTATATCATTCAAATCTAACTCATCTTCAACAACCAAAATACGCATGGACACAACCTCCCTATCTTAATATACAATGGCACACCATCATTAAAATAAGATTAAAGGGACTGACATCGAAAATTCAATGCCAATCCCTTCTATCACGCTTATTTTAGTTGTCACCAGGCATTTTATACCTCTTTATATTACTACTTCTCATTTCTTGCTGTCAATTTCTGACCGTCATAGTCAATGATGATCGCTGACTGGGTGGATACTTCACCTGCAAGGATCATACGGGCAACCAGTGTCTCAACATTCTTCTGAATGAAACGCTTCAATGGTCTTGCTCCATAGACCGGATCATAGCCCTGATCGATGATCGCACTCTTGGCCTCATCTGTGAGCTTGATCGTAATCTCCTGTTCAGCCAGACGTTTGTTCAGATCCTTGACCATAAGATCAACGATACTGCCAATGTTCTCTTTGCTGAGCGACTTGAAGATGATCGTCTCATCGATACGGTTCAGGAACTCCGGACGGAAGTGCTGTTTCAGTTTGTTCATAACTGTCTCCCGTATCTCATCAGTGATCTCGCCACCGCCTTCTGCGATATCCACACCACCAATATTCGATGTCATGATGATGATCGTATTCTTAAAGTCTACCGTTCTGCCCTGTGAGTCCGTGATACGTCCATCATCAAGTACCTGTAACAGTACATTGAATACATCCGGGTGTGCCTTCTCTACCTCATCGAATAAGACAACCGAATATGGTTTTCTACGAACTGCTTCTGTAAGCTGTCCACCTTCATCATAACCTACATATCCCGGAGGCGCTCCGATCAGTCTGGACACACTGTATTTCTCCATATATTCACTCATATCGATACGAACCATATTCTGTTCATTATCAAATAAGGCTTCTGCAAGTGTCTTTGCAAGTTCTGTCTTACCTACACCGGTTGGGCCAAGGAACAGGAAGGAACCGATTGGTTTACTTGGATCCTTGATTCCGGCTTTGGAACGGATGATCGCATCGCTGACATACTCAACAGCTTCATCCTGACCAACAACCCTCTTATGAAGTTCTTCCGCAAGATTCAGAGTCTTACTCTTTTCGCTTTCCGTTAATTTTGCTACAGGAATACCTGTCCACTTAGACACGATCTCAGAAATCTCTTCTTCTGATACAACCTCATGTACCAGTTTCCGTTCTTTCTCAGATGCAGACTGCTCTGCCATTTCAAGTTCTTTCTGCACAGCAGGGAGC
Organism: Lachnospiraceae bacterium UBA6403; assembly: GCA_002437435.1. Taxonomy (GTDB): domain Bacteria; phylum Bacillota; class Clostridia; order Lachnospirales; family Lachnospiraceae; genus Coprococcus. Next base: position 24,004 of record DJPV01000060.1, read on the forward strand.
TTACCATACTGTAATTCGGCAGCCTTGTTCAGATCATAATTTCTCTGAGCAACCTGAATATCATTCTTGATCTTCTCAATCTCCTCTTTCAGGTTACGGATCTTCTCAACGCTTGCCTTTTCATTCTCCCATTTGGCTTTCAGATTATTTGCTTTATCCTTTAACTCTGCAAGTTCTGCCTGTATATCCGCCAGTCTCTGCTTGCTCAGGTGGTCTTCTTCCTTCTTCAGCGCGGCTTCTTCGATCTCAAGCTGCATGATCTTTCTTGTTATCTCATCTACTTCAGTCGGCATGGAATCCAGCTCTGTCTTGATCATCGCACATGCTTCATCGACAAGGTCGATCGCTTTATCCGGAAGAAAACGATCTGTGATGTATCGATTTGAAAGTACCGCTGCACTTACCAATGCGCCATCAGAAATCTTAACGCCATGGAATACTTCGTATCTTTCCTTGATACCACGAAGAATGGAGATCGTATCTTCTACTGTTGGTTCATCGATCTGTACCGGCTGGAAACGACGTTCCAGAGCGGCATCCTTTTCGATATACTGTCTGTATTCATCAAGTGTCGTTGCACCGATACAATGCAGCTCGCCACGCGCAAGCATAGGCTTTAACATATTGCCTGCGTCCATCGCGCCATCTGTCTTACCGGCTCCAACGATCGTATGAAGCTCATCAATAAAGAGGATGATCTCCCCTTCTGATTTCTTCACTTCATCCAGAACTGTCTTCAGACGTTCCTCAAATTCACCACGATACTTGGCACCGGCAACCAGTGCACCCATATCCAGTGCAAATATCTTCTTATTCTTCAATCCTTCCGGCACATCTCCTCTGACGATACGCTGTGCCAGACCTTCTGCAACTGCTGTCTTACCTACACCGGGTTCACCGATCAGAACCGGGTTATTCTTGGTCTTACGGGAAAGGATTCGGATCACATCTCGTATCTCAGCATCTCGTCCGATAACCGGATCGATCTTCTGCTCTCTTGCCCGTTCTACCAGATCATATCCGAATTTTTCCATTGCTTCATAGGAATCTTCCGGATTCTCACTGTCTACCTTTTTATTTCCCCTGATATCTGCCAGAGCCTTTAAAAATGTATTTCGATCGATCGCCCATGTTTTAAGCATTGGTTTAACATCGGAATCAGCCTTTTCAATCAGTCCAAGGAACAGATGCTCAACTGATACAAAGCTGTCTCCCATCTGCTTTGCTTCCTTTTCTGCCTGAATGAGCGCCTTTGAAAAATTATTTCCGGCATACAAATTTCCGCCACTTACCTTTGGCAGTGATGCAAGTTTATCTTCTACCCTATTTACTGCTGCTGTTACATCTATATCGAGTTTTTCAAAAATCTTCGAAATAAGGCTTTCGTCTATCTCAAGCAATCCTGCAAGTAAATGAATCTGTGCAAGCTCCTGATTATCATATTCCAGGGCTTTATCTTTCGCTTTTTCTATTACTTCAAGCGACTTTCTTGTATATTTGTCCATATCCATAATCATTTACCTCCTGACATATAAAAACTACTGTAATTCAAGGTTCACTCTCATTACAGTAGTTAACATAACACTTTTTGTTGGCACTGTCAATAGGTGAGTGCTAATTTTTTTAGATTTTTTTATTTCTTTATTTAATGCTGATTTTTCTGTTTCTCTCTCTTCCTCCACAACACATAAACCACGCCAGTCATTGCAAATACAATTACTACTATTGCAATCAGGATCCAGAAATACCCATTAAACAAAATGTAGCCAGAATCACTGTTTACTTCTTTCTCCTCAGCCTGCCCGGAGAGATCCGCTCCCTGTGTCTTATTCTCCGTTCCAGAATGATCATCATCTGATATGCTCTGTTCCTGTTCTGCTTCTTCTCCGGTTTTATCCGGTTTAACAGTATCCGCCTTGGCTTCCATGCTATCGTCCGGCAATGTCGACACTTGTGCAGCCTCACCTGACACCGGTGTCGGTGTTACGGGATCATCGCTTGACCGACTGCTGTCAGATCCCGGCTTCTCATTCTGCTTGTCGGAATCTTCTTCGGATCCCGGCTTCTTACCCTGCTTATCGGATGCATCTCCGGATCCCGGCTTCTCACCCTGCTTGTCGGATGTGTCTCCGGATCCCGGCTTCTCACCCTGCTTGTCGGATGTGTCCCCGGATTCCGGGTCGTCATTTTTATACGGAAGCTTCGGTATGGTTATTTCTCTACTGTATCCGCAAGCCTTACACTCCTGTATGATCAAACCTTCTGCTGAGGTAGTCGCCTCCCGTATGACTGTTTGGTCTAATGCCGTATGATTTGCAGCATCCTTCGGTATCATATCCCCATCACTCAGCTTTTCTTTACAGATCAGGCACCATGTCTCACCAGTATTTCCTTCTGCCGCACAGGTCGCCTTGATCGCATTTCTTATCTCTGTCTTTGCATGATCACAGGCTGCCCTTATGATCTGGATGCTGACCGAAGTATTTTCATAGTTTGAAGCATCCGTTTCCCGGTAAACAGCTGTCGCCACAACCTTGTCTCCGACTATCAGCTCTTTTTCACGATCTGCCTCTTCCCATTCCCAGCCCTGAGGGAGCTCCACTTTATTGACATTCGTACAAGAATATGCCACATCCAGAATATGCCCCGGCATGAGTGGTGGGTATTCCGCCTTGTTTACTGTTATTGTCACCTTTCCGGTTACGGTTTCAAAGGATGTGCTATCGTCCGGTGTAAAGACATACTCGTACTCTGCTCCATTACTTCTCTCATATGAAACCTGCGTCGATGGATCTTTCCATGTAAAGGAACCCGGTATCGACATATCTGCTCCGGAAGTACCGCTACCCGGTCCCCCTTTTCCATCTCCATATATTACCGTTCCTTCTGTCAGGTTTTGATTATACAAGAAATCGCCATGCGTATATTCGTTTGTTGCAGGCGGCACACTGACATAAGGAATGGCTTTCTTCACAGTGATGGTAACCGTCGCCTTAACATCTGAAAAGTCATAGTTTGAATTGCCATATGCAGGAGCAGGATCCGGTTCAAAATAGATTTCATAGCTCTTGCTTCCTGCCTGTAATGGTTTCATCATTACCTCAGGATCCTTAAATGTCCACCATCCTGCCATATAATTTCCATTGACATCCTCAACACAGCCATATGTCTTTGCCATGTTGTTTAACAGGAATTCACTAAGCGCCCGATCAGGTTTGTATACCACATCTCCGGGAACAGGTGTATTTGCCAGTTTTGCTTTTGCCTTGTTAACGGTAACTGTAACTGTACCTTCGTATGGCTTATAGTTGTTTTTCCACGAAGAATCAGACGCGTCATAAGGTTCAAAAATATATTCCGCCTCATAGCTTCCTGCGTCCGGCTTCATATCCGGGACTTTCCATTTTATCGTTCCCGGAATTATGACAGTATTGTCATCCGCATCCGTAAATACCATTTGGGTAATATCCAGATCAGAAAGGGATTCACCATAAGTCAGTGCTGTTGTTTTCAGCTGCTGTTGTGCCACTTCCCTCTTTGTAATATTAACCTGTACAGTCACGGTCTCTGCCGCTGCAGTATAATTGCGGCATTCCGGAAGAGAAACCGTAATCTCCGCGCTTCCGGCACCTTTCAGTGTTACCAATCCATCTTCCGTTATTGCCAGAAGCTGATCGGAAATATTTTCATTGGCAATCACTTCCCCGTTTCCATCCGTTGCATTCGATACTTCATAATGAAGAGCTATCTCATTATGATTTGCTTTTACCCCCAGACGGAAGGATGCCTTGTCAACATCATGCTGATACCGCATCTCCTGAGTTTCTTTAAAATCTGCAGTCTTCTCTAGCTTTCCTTCCGCTCTGGTAATCGTCAGTGTACCCTTCGATTTAGGTGTAGAGGCTCCCTCCGATGTGGATGTATCAAAGTACTCTGCCGTCACCTCATACTTCGGACTGTCCGAGGTTACCGTAAATTCATACTTTCCTGCCGGAGAATCCTTTGTTGCTTCCGTTACCAGCCGGAGAGATTCCTGAATGCTCTCCTCTGTATCACCTTCAACCAGAGACTGTGTTTTTCCATCCTGAAGCATTATTGGAATCTTACATGTGACCTCAGGTAATTTCTCTCCATATACTTTCGACAGATCAGGGACATCCACAACGAGTGGACACTTTGCCAGTGTCGGTGTGACCGCAAATACCGCCGCTTCATAGTTCCCATTATAACTTTCATCCGGTATAAAAGTAACCTGACACTTAACCGATCCATCCATCGGCAACAGTGTCGTTCCCGTATCCGTTACTTTCCAGGTACCTTTAATCTCTTCATCCTTATACCTGGCAATACCCGGCTTCGTTACGCTTAATTCCGAAGCTGTATCGCCATAAACGCCGCTTACCACAGGTGGCTCTGCCATGACCGGCATTGCTTTGGCTGTTTTGAATGCAATCTGCTGTTCCGTAATATTACCGGCAGGATCCACAGCTGCGATCCAGACCGTATAGTTTGTATCTCTCATTAACCCTATGGTATCGGCATCTATAATAATGCTGTTTGCACCTTTCTTACCCTCTGCTCGATAGACAACACCTACTGCATTATTTATCAGATTCCATTTATCCTTTTTCACAGGCTGAATGCCTTTCCAACGATATTGATAACGTCCTCCATCAAACACAGGATCTTTTTCCGAAACCATCGGCATCCACTTTCCATTCTCATTTTTAAGAAACTGTGGATATTTTGGATCACTGTTCAACATATAATCATTTACAGCGGTTATATATTCCTTATATTTGTCAGTATTTTTAAAATAAGACTCCCACACATAAAAGAACATTAACACTGCATCTTCGTTTAACTCTATTCCGATCGTCGCCTCGGTATCTCTCAGCGCACCATCTTCCTTCGCAGGCTGCGTTATCTGCATATCAGGTGCAGTTGTATCAAGTACCAGACCTTCAGTACAGATATAGCTGCTTCGGTTCCCCGCATGATCTACGGCATAGGCATAAACGACCTGCTTCTCATTTGCCGGCAGCAGAAATTTTCCATTCTCAGCTTTCTGAAATTTTCCCGAAGCCTTCTCCGCATACTTATCCAGCGTTTCTTTGGTCAGAGGCGTATAGGACGCCTGATCTGCCACCTGATCCACATAATAATAATACTCTGCCACGCCGGATAATCCATCTGCAGCATCTATTGTTCCTTCTGCTGTCTTCGTATAAAAGTTGAAAGAAATGTCCGTCAGAAGTTCCTTCCAGGTCTTGTTTTCAACCCTGATTCCATCTTCTTCTCCTCCAAAGTCCGGAGCACTCTTATCAATTTTAACTGTAATATGTTTCTCCGACGAAATAGCTCCATCTGTATCCTCTTTCAGGCGATAGGAAATTATAGTTCCATCTGATGATGTACTCTCTTCCGTCACCATGAAACTCTCTGCAAATCCATTCTCATAATCATAACCGTTCTCCGTCTTCGGACAGATCGTATAACCATCCGGCGCAGATATCGTTACATTCTGTGCTGTCCAAGCCAGTGATGAAGCTTCTGCCTCTGCCGTAATGTCCTTCTGCAGGATCTCATATTTCAAAACATATTCCCCGGTATAGGCTCCAATTCCCCGAATCGTTACACTTGCTTTTGAGTCACCTGTAGAAATCTCGGTATTATTCCGGTAGGTATCCGGAACAATTTCAATTTCGCTTCCGAGGTTCAAATAAATACCACCCCGATATCTGAAATACTTACTTTTTAAATCTGCCTGTGTCACTTCAACCGACTGACCGGTATAATATTTTTTTATTACTCCATGGCTTACATTATTCTCAATATTTTTTGGCAGAACCTGCATTTTCTCTGAACATACACTGCCGGAGTAATAATTCCCTTCTGCTTCAGCCTTGCAATAAATCCATTTGTTGACAGCCGCCTCGGGTACTCTGCAGGTACTGGTCAGGCTTGTAGTTGGCTGGTCACTCTGGGCAGTTCCGCTTATCTTTGTTTCCTGACCATTTTCATCCTGATAATACCATGTATAAATATATTTTTCTTTCCCGGACTGTTCCGCTTCCGGTGCATAGGCTGCCGTTAAATTCTCATCCCATATACCACTCCCGGTCAGAGTCACAGTTCCGCCAATTGATGGCAATACATATACTTCCACATTCTGAATGCTCTCTGCCCGGAGCATCTCAGCAGAAACATCCTCCCCTGTTGTCAGATCCCTGTAACGATATCCTCTCGCCAATATATTACCGACAGTACTTCCTGAGTTTAATTCTCCTGCAAATTTCCCTCCGGTCAGAACATATTTAAAATATCCTACATTTACTTTGTTATAAAAAGTTCCTCCCTCTATCTTCAGGTCTCCGGCTGTTCCGCCGATAGTTCCCGCCTTTTCTGAAAAAATTCCGCTCTGTATTACCAGAACAGCACTGTATTTTAAATCAAACAGCTTCTGAACATTCGGGTATTTACAGTCTCCGTCAACCTTCCCACCTCCGACGCTATCCCGCATTGTCAGAACCGCGCCCCTATCTAAGGAGAAGATTGTTTTATATAACTCATCATTGTAGATTGCTGTAACTGTCTTTCCATTCAAATCAATCGTATAGTCAGCCTGTGATCCAATATCTATTGTCTCAGAAATACTGATATCCTGTAACAGTTTCACCGTACTTCCCGGATTCCCCTCTGCTCTTACAAGTGCTCCTGCAAGAGATTCATACATAATTCCCTGCACTTCTCCCTTTAAAACTACTTCTGCCGAAGGAGATGCACCAAACGATATTTCTACTACCTCTGATACGGTACCACCCAGCTGCGCAAGCATATAAAAATGATACATCTGTTTGTCCTGACAGCGTACTGTGATATCCTGTGTAATTCCGCTTACATTTACCATAGTTCCCTTGCTCTGAATGGTTTTCCTGTCCGGTTTTGTCTCATCCCCTTCCATATACCAAAGTGTCACCCCTGCATAATTCAGTGTAACCTTCAGCTTTGCTTCTGCATTGCCCACAGATAATATCTCCGGCCGAATTTGAATCCCTTCCGGTTTTTTCATCAATATACTGTTTTCCTCTGATGCCGATATGCTTTGACCCGTCTTTACGATGGCATTTCCCTGATTAATTTCTGATACGGTTACAGAAATATCTGTATCTGCGTTACTTTCAGGAAGATAAACCGTCATGGTTCCATAATGTTGACTGATCTTACTGATCTTATTCGGTGCATAATAGGCCTCCGCACTTAATTCTGTCCCTTTCTGCTTAATTGTGACATTATCTACTGTTAAATCCTGTGTCAGCGCTATATCATAGAATTCCAAAGTCGTCGGATACAGTATGGTACCCACCATGGACTCGTATGTTGTCTTTTCATATGTAATAGTCACATCTGCCACATAAGTTCTTCCGTCTATTTGAATCTCAAAGTTCTTCTTCCCGCTTAATGGATGAGATCTAAACTTTGCATTTATCTTTGCCATTCCGGGTGTGGATACGGTCACCGCTGTCTTTCTTGCAACTTCTGTTCCGTCCATAGTAATATTCCCGAATGTATTCTGTTCAAATCTTCCGTCATAGATTGTAAATAATATATTATACTCTGCTACTCCTTCCGGTGCAGGATCTATATTCCCATTACATTTCAGGATCACAGCTTCCCCGATTTCCACTGAACCGGCTCTCGAACTGCTTTCATTAAACACTGCACCGTAACCGATGTTACCTTCTGTCGTTACATTGCCATCGGTAATCTTAATATTACCGCAGGACAGATCACCTGTTTGCTGTCCAAGATATCCGGCTCCGATCGCGGCACCTGTTCCTATTCGTGTTGCCGTTATGGTTCCCCCGGTTATTGTAATGGAAGATACCCAGCCCGCCATTCCGCCACCGATTGCGGATGCCTGTTCTCCACCAACAGCCGTTACGATTCCGCCGTTAATCTCAATATTTCCGTTGGCTCCCTCAAATGAACCACCAATTCCGGCAGCTGAGGTATAAAGATATCCGTACATTCTGTATGTTCCGCCAACGGCTTCTACTGTTCCGCCATCGATAATAATATTTCCCACTGATTGTGGTATTCCCGGTTGATTTACAATCTTTCCGTCTCCGTTTGCACCGATTCCGGCTGCTGCACCATAATAATCTCCGCCAACAGCCTTCAACTGTCCGTTGCTTTCTTTCGTAATTCTTAAGGTACACCCTGCTCCCACACAGATACCTGCGCCTCCGGTTGCTCCTTCCAGATAATTACTTCCCTCCAATGTCAGATTTAAGGCAGCTCCGTTCTTTAAAGTAATTGCTGCTTCTGTTGATTCGAGTTTATCATCACTTGATTTATTCCGATCAATCGTTACATCTCTGATCGTCAGATCCACCGTAACACCATCAATCACAATCCCTTTCCAGGACGATTTTCTGTCTATGCCACTATTATCCGTAAAATCTGAAAATTCACCGGTCAGTACTGCATTATTAAATTGATCCTGATTGTTCTTATCAATCACAACATTGCATTCGTTGTTAAAAGGAAGATCATCCAGCTTATACTCTCTGCTATCAGACAGCAGACTGACCTGCATCTCGCCAACCAGGACACAGATCTTCGGAAGTTTCACATTCTCAGCCGGTATAAGCGGGATTTCATCATCATTTACTTCCGGCAGAACCGGCATATAAGTATAGGCAGATTCACTCTTGCTGCCATCAAACTCCGCGAAGTCACTTTCTTCCGGATCAAGCTTCCACTCTATTCCTGTCAATGTGAGTTCCGACACTTCTCCAACATTTTCGGTTCCGATCTCCTTTACCGTCACAGTAAGACTGTCGGGGAACTCAATATCCGCTTCTTTTGCACCGACAGACATAGTCTGCATCTGTATCTCCTCAGAAAGGTCTTCAAACTCAAGGATCCGGTATTCCTGCAAAATATTTTGTTCTCCGGATTCGGATTCTGCATCCTTCAGAAATTCATCTTCTGTCTGTGAGGCAGTCATTTCCTGTGCACTTACATAGGTAAATCCTGTATTCAACATAACAGATGCCGTCATCACTACTGCCAGAAGCAGGGCGAGACCACGTCTGAACGCGCCTGTTTTATATAGGTTTGTGTGTTTCTTTCTCTTTCTGATTTCATATTCTGTTCTGCTCATATCTTTTTTCCTTTTCATCTCATTAAATATACTGGTCGCCATACAAATACAAATTATTATCCATATTGTCATAATCTGCCTGACCCTAAACAGCCAGCCACGTTTTTACCATTTTATGCAAGCAGAAAAGGAAAAATCAATACAACCAGCACCAAAAGACATCTGGCCGCACGAAAAGACATGAAAAATCTTTTTTCAGAAAAATAATTTTGTTATAATAAGATTCGGGAGAATATTTCAAATTAAAGGGAGGCATTTATGCGATTTGCAATAATCGATGATCTGGATTCGGAACGGGTGCAGGTCCTTAAATTATTTGAAGAATACAAGGATATACGACATATAGACTTTTTTGTTGATGATTTTCGTAGCGGGGAAGACTTTCTTTCCTCTTTCGTACCCTATACATATGACATCATCTTTATGGATATTTATATGATTGGATTAAGTGGAGTAGAAACAGCTAAGCGTCTTCGCTGCACCGATCGCCATTCTCTGCTGATTTTTCTTACTTCAAGCGGAGATCATATGGGGGATGCATTCTCCGTACACGCCTTTGATTACCTGACAAAACCTTTAATCAAGGAAAGACTCTTTGCCTGCCTTGATGACTCCATGAAGCTTTTGCCCAAACCAGAAGAATACCTTTCTTTTACAACAAACGGATGTGAAATGCGTCTGTTTTATGGGAATATCGTTGTACTGCAAGCTTCCGGTCATTACACGATCCTGATTGACTCCACAGGCAAAGAATACTCCGTTTATTCCTCTTTTTCGTTTTTCACAAAACCTCTTATGGAAGATGCACGTTTCCTTCTGGTTAGCCGGGGTGTACTGGTAAATATGGATTTTATTTCCGGATTCACTGCCAAAACCTGTGAATTACAAGACGGGTGCATTGTCCCTATTACCATTCGTAAGCAAAAAATATTAGAGCAGGCCTTTCATAATTATACATTTTCCAAGCTCCACCATCAGGCCGCAGAAAGGACGAAAAACCTATGAAATTTGTCTCTGAACTGGTACAATTTATGGTCATTATTCCGGCTGCCATTCTTTGCCTGATTCCCATGAAGAACCAGCTGATCCTTCCTATGAAAAAACTCATTAACATTACATCCCTGTCTCTCACCATCGGAATCCTTGCAGGTGCCCTGATCGCTTCAGTTCTCAACATTTCCGTAAATGCTATATTACTGCCGGTGATCTTATTACTTTTTATCTGCTATGACCATGTATTGAAAAGCCACTTAGCAGCCAATGCTGCCATTTTTCTGCTTGTTATGGCTTTAATGTCGTTTCCAGCAGATATTGCCATTTCCATTGATTGTCAGATTCATCCATGGGAAAATATGAACTCTCCCTGTATCCTGGTCAATATCATACAGGTTGCTGTCAGCTGTCTGTTTTTGCTTGTTTTCGGTCCGGTCTTTTCAAAGTTTTTAAGCCGATTAGTTGATCTGATCGAATCCCCGAAGATCTGGGCGGTTTCTTTGCCTGTACCCGTAATCTTTATCCTTCTTAATATGCTCATGCAGCCACAAAAAAACAGCACTATGCATGTGAACCGGGTCTATGTCATGTACCTGTGCTATATCGCTCTGGCGTTCTTCCTGTTTGCCGTGATTTACAGCATATTTTACCTTATGGCTACAGAGCTGCTTCGCAGTGCCGAAGATCGCGAACGTATCCGTTTTTTCGAAATGCAGGAAAGCCAGTATCTTGCGCAGCAGCGTTATATCGCGGAATCCTCAAGACAACGTCATGATTTTCGACAGCACCTGTTAAGCATTACCCAGATGGTGCAAAACAGGTCATACGACGAATTGACCGAATATCTGTCTGAGTATCTTACTGCACTACCCGATACCCAGACCATTTACTGTCAGAATATTCCCGTAAACGCCCTGCTGAATTATTATGCTTCTATGATGGATCAGGCACAGATCCGCCGCAACTGGCAAATCAGTCTGCCTGCTTCTCTGCACATTTCCGATCCGGAATTATGTTCACTGCTTGGTAACCTGTTAGAAAATGTCCTGTATGCATGCCAGACACTTTCCCCTGAAAACCGGTATCATAATTTCACCATCTGTTTAGAACACGATCATTATCTGTATCTGGTATCTTCTAACAGCTTCAACGGCATGGTAAAACAGAGGAATCAACTTTATCTGTCCACACATAAGAATGGTTCCGGCATTGGTCTGTCTTCCATTGCAGCCATTGCCGAAAAGTACAACGGGATTGCACAGTTTTCACATACCAATGAGGAATTCCATATTAATATTGTCATGGACAAGTAGCTTTGTGTTATCTATTGTACTTTTTCTTTCTGTCGACAACGGTTGTACCGATAGCTGTGCCACCGCTGACAAACAGCAGAGCAATCCACAGAAGTATATTGCTGGCATCACCGGTCTTCGGGCTTGTTGTTTCGCCGGTCTTCGGCTTGGTATCGTCCGGTGTTGTCTTTGCAGAGTCGGGCTTCCAAGTTGCTTCATAGGTGGCATCGCCTGTCACTGTGGCTGCAACCGCTGGCTTCCAACCAGCAAAGGTATAGCCCTTACGGGCAGGTGTGCCATTGAATGCAGGGGTCGCCTTGCCAGCTTCCACAGTATAGGTCTGATCCTTGAAGATCTCTTCACCATCCACACCGTCAGTGTAGGTAACGGTGTACTTCTCGGAAGAAGTCGTACCACCTGCCTCCGGGATCATTGCCAAGTCGGTGAGAACCCACATGGTACTGTCGGAACCGTCGCCCATGTCGCCTTCGTAACGCTTATAATTCACAAATTCGCCGTTGATCTTCAGCTTGGTGTCGGATCCGAATACATAAGTGGTATTTTCACTTTCAACAAAGCCAGCAGCTTTCACATACACACCGTAATGATAGGTCTTCCCAGCTTCAAAAGCGGTGATTTTATTTTCATAAGCGCCGCTAAAGGACTCCGAGGAAATCGCTCCGGTCTTGCTGTCCAGCTCCCACCACTCGCAATCGTAGTTATAGTTTGCGCCGTCAGGGATCTTACCGGTGAACACGGGCTTATCGCCGTCCTTGAAGCTGACAGTGACGTTGTTGATCTCCACTACATCAATAACTTTCACAGTAGGCATAGTGATCGTTTTAACGGAAGGAACATACAGGAAAGCTCCACTCAAGTTTGTCTTTACGCTTTCCCCATTTACCGTCATGACAGTATCTTTACGAAAGGAATATCCGTCTTTCGGCTTCAGCATAAGAAAATACACATATTTTTTTCCACTTTCAAATTCCTTAATCGTCTGCAGAGATCCGTGTGAGCCGTTATCGGAATACCAGGCGGCAACGGGTTCGTTGCCTTCAAATTCCTGCCAGCACTCATAGACGATCTCATATTTATCTGCATCGGCATTATATACCTCAGCTGTTGCCTGTGGGGCATCGCCCGGCTGATAGTTGAAGTTCACCCCCTGAACAGCGGCAGAGGTGATGGATTCCGTTGCCGGGATAATAAGGCATGCCCTCTCGTAGACATGGTTACGAATGTAGTAGTCGTCCCGAAGAATCTCATTAATGGTCACCTTGCCGGTTACCGGGTCTTTCGAAGTAGAGTTATAAGTCAACTGGGACCCGTCGTAGGTGGTCGTCATCCGACTCTTATTCTCCCTGTACTCTGTAAAGTACTGCTGCTCCTCCGTCTGCTGCTGAATACCTCTGATATCCAGTGTAAGGGTGGTTTTGTTGTTTGCACTGTCATAAGCTGCCTGAATGGTCAGGTCGCCCAAGTCTATGAAGGTCAGAATATTGCCATTAAGATCGGACTGGTCGCCATCTACAAGAGCAATCCCGTTCACATAGGTAACCGTTTCGTCTGTCCTTGTGTCGGTGTAATTGTTCCGTATTGTCGTTTTGACCGTCACGTCACTGCCTCTCGTAACATCCATAGCTCCTTTTTGTGCAGAAGCTGCATCTTCTGCAGCAAACACCAATATCGGTGCCAGCGACAGCACTATACACAGCGTGAGCAGTGCTGTCAGCAGCTTGATTATTATGGGTCTTGTTTTCATTGGTTTGCTCCTTTCTGCGGCTTCTGCCGCAATAAACACACTTTTTGAATTCAGTTTATCCAGCCGATAAACACTCTGGCATATTTAGGTATGTAAATTATACCATATAATAGGTATAAATTCAGCGTAGAAATAATTTCTCCGCCTGTCGGTCAATGTTTGCAGGATAACTGTTCAGCTTACCGCTGGTTAACAGATTGGTGTAACGCACCCTGTAACTCATAACAAAGCCCGTTCTTTTCGTTATAAATGTACTTGCCCATTGCATGTTCGTTCCTCCACATAAAGATTATACTTCTTTCTTCCTCAAAATCCGCTCCGCTGTCTACAAAACACTGTACTTTGAAGTTTTGTCCTCATCTGGGTTCACATATGATTTATTTCTAAAAAAGGTGTGTGTCATTTGACACTACCCACGCAAGCACGTATTTCTTATATCCCTTTGTACCCCGGCATCCTGTTATACGGATGCTGTCGCATAGTTTACGATCATTTCCTTTAACCGTATCAGCTCCGGCGTGTAATCCCTGTTATCCTCTGCGCCCCATATAAAACCTCCTGCGTAGTGGGTACAGGCTGCCATCATCGTATGTACGGTCACACGGATAAATTCATCCTCCGGTATATCCGTGCGAAGGGTATGATCTTCCTTTGCTTTCTCATACATCATATGCAGTCGGATATCAACCGAATACAGCGATGCATGAAACTCCTCAAGCTGTGCCGGATCTGCGCCTTCATGTGTGACGTAATAGTTGAAGTTATCATTGTATTGCAGCAGATCCTTATGGTTCTGATACATCTCAATATAACTGTCCAGCGTGAATATGAATCGACCGACCGCCGGAATATCATGAACCGATGAGATCGGTCTGTTTCTATCCAGCTCGTCCAGATATGCTTTCCACTGCGCCGCACAGACTGCGATTACAAGTGCTGTCTTATTCGGATAACACCGGAATAAGGTTGCCCTGCCGATACCGACTGCCTCAGCAATCTCGCCCATGCTCACCGCTTCGATCTTCTTCTCTACAAAGATGCGAAATGCTGTATCCAGAATCCTCTGTCGACGTTCATTTTCTTTTGCTTTTTGTTTCTCTGATTTACTCATTACTTTCTTCCTTTTTTTGATACGTCCTGTATCATTAATTTTATAAGAATTGACATATGATGTCAATACGCACAAGCAAAACATAAAAAAGCCAATATAGCCTGCCGATGGTCTGTCCCTCAGATTTTGGACGTGTATCAACAACGCTACATTGGCTTTTTGTTTTTAATTTCAATATTATCTGATTATTTCTTCTCATCCAGCAGCACTACGCCGGGTTTTGGATTCTCGAAGAGATTCGGATTCCCATTTGTCTCTTGCCAGATGTCCGGCTGCAAGCGGGCTGTATGGCATCAGGGATACATTCATCTGTTTACAGATCGGTATCAGTTCACGCTCATCTTCACGATACAACAGATTGTAATGATTCTCCATAGCCGCAAACTGTGTCCAGCCATTCTCCTTTGCAGCAAGCTGCATGTTATAGAACTGATATCCATACATTGCAGATGCTCCAAGGGCGCGTACCTTACCCATCTTCACCAGATCATGCAGGGCTTCCATCGTTTCCTCAATCGGAGTCTCATAATCAAATCTGTGTATGATATACAGATCCAGATAATCGGTTCCCAGACGCTTCAACGTGCCATCGATCTCGCGGAAAATGGCATCCCGTTTCAGCCGTCCTTCATTGAAATAAACCTTGGATGCGATCACGACTTTATCTCTCGTCGTATGCTTCTTCAGTGCCTTTCCCAGATATTCTTCACTGGTGCCGGCAGAGTATGTATTTGCTGTATCAAAGAAATTGATCCCAAGATCCAACGCATGTGCTGTCATCTTTTCTGTGTCGTCTTCATCCAATGTCCAGTCATGCATGGTTCCGGCTTTTCCAAAACTCATACATCCGACACACAACTTCGATACTTCGATCCCTGTATTTCCAAGTGTGGTATATTCCATCTCTGTCTCCCCTTTACTCTGCGATCTCTTTCGCCCAGGCACGAAGCTCAGCTTCCGAGATACTGCCATTTAACAGCTTGCCTTCCTTGATAACGGTATCTGCTGCCACGCTGCCTTTCAGATTCTCAACTGTCTTACCGAATCCGCTTCCACCGGAGGTTGCAAATAACACAATCTTCTTACCGGACAGATCATACTGCTCCAAGAATGTGTTAATGATCGTCGGTGCTACATACCACCAGATCGGAAAGCCTACAAAGATCACATCATAGTCTGCCATATTCGAAACCTTTTCTGCAATTTCCGGTCTGGAAGATTTGTCTGCCATCTCTACGCTGCTTCTGCTCTTTTTATTCGTCCAGTCCAGATCTGCTCTTGTATATGGCTGTACCGGTTTGATCTCAAAAAGATCTGCCTCAGCTGCCTTTGCCAGTTTCTCTGCTGCCTTTGCGGTTACTCCGCTTGCTGAAAAATATGCTACTAATTTCTTACTCATAATGATGATCTCCTTTTCTACTATTATTTTTCTTCTATTATAACTCTATAGTTTCTTTTTTGCCTAATTAATATCTAAGCCCAGTCCATTTACCCATGATGAAATATCATCTACGGATGCTCCGCCATCGAAACGTTGTCCGTCTAACCAGTTTGCTCCGCTTGTAAGTGCTGCAAGATTGTCTGCACTGGAACCGATACTGCTGCTTGCCGATGTGCAGAATGGCACGATTGTTTTTCCTGAAAGATCATAACTTTCTACAAAGGTGCTCATAATTCTGGGTGCATCTCCCCACCAGATCGGATAACCGACAAATACGATATCATACTGATCCATATTCTCTACAGAACCGGAGATTGCCGGACGGGCAGACGGATCATTCATCTCCTTTGTCGTTCTGCTGTTGTTATCATTGTAATCCAGATCAGCATCTGTATATGGTTCTTCCGGAGTGATCTCATACAGGTCTGCTCCTGTCACATCTGCAAGAGTCTTCGCTACTCCTTCCGTTGTATGTGTTGCTGAGAAATAAGCAACCAGAACATGAGTCTCCTGCGCATCTGCATTCTCCGAGGAAGCTGCTGTCGTATCTGCCTTCGCTCCAAGTCAAGGATTTTTTTCTGACCGCAAAAAAAATCAGGCAGCCCTGCTTTGTGGGCTGCCTGTCTCTATTTAAGTTCCAGATATTTCTTAAGTTTTGGCTTTTTCTTTTTATAGTATTCCTGCAGCTTCTCCACCAGCAGGGTGAGGTAGCGGAACAGGGATTCTGCCGCGAATCCGAATACCACCATAAGCAGTACACAGATGTTTGACAGATCAGTCAATGCAAATAACTTCTTCAGGAAGAAACCGGAGAATATAAAGCCGATGATGTTCAGTCCGATCACGCCATATTTCATCTTGTTTAACGGCTCGCTGATCTTAAAGAGGATCATAAAGCCTACAACACAGAGTACCATCGTTGCGATCGTACCGATGCTTTCCTCCGGAAGGGCAAATACCTCACCGCAGATTACCAGCGCACCGACTGCGATCACATCTGTAAGTCCACCCGGAAATGCTTTGAACATAACATTTGTGAGGAAATGACCTTTGATCCGATCTCTGTTCGGTTCGAGTGCCAGCAGGAATCCGGGAGCACCGATTGTAAACATACTGATCAATGAGATCTGCGCCGGTTCCAGTGGATAGGTGATCATAAATATTACCGAGAACAGAGACATCAACAGTGAGAATATATTCTTAACAAGGAACAGGCTGGCAGAACGCTGTACATTATTTACAACCCGGCGTCCTTCGTATACCACATCCGGCATATGTGCAAAATCCGAATCCAGCAGAACGACCTGTGCCGCCTGTGTTGCAGCTTCACTACCGGATGCCATCGCAACGCTGCAATCCGCATCCTTCATTGCAAGGATATCGTTAACACCATCTCCGGTCATCGCAACGGTATGTCCCTGCTTTTTAAGTGCCTGTACAAGCTTCTGTTTCTGCTTTGGAGTCACACGGCCAAATACCGTATATTCCCGTACAGCTTTTCTGAGTTTCGCATCCGTATCAAGTGTCGTAGCATCCACATAATTTTCCGCATAGTCGATACCCGCCTGAACTGCGATCTGTGATACTGTCTTCGGATTATCACCGGAGATAACCTTGATCGCAACATCCTGACTCTTAAAATATGCAAAGGTCTTTACCGCATTTTCACGGATCGGATTTGCCAGTGCCACAAAACCAAGCGGTGTTACCTTATCAGACAGTCCATTTGCAATGCTGCTTCCTTCATATCTTCCAAATAACAGCACACGGTCTCCCTTTTCTGTATAAGGAAGGATTTCTTTCTCAATCGATGCATAATCGTCCCGCATGATAAATTCCGGTGCGCCAAGCAGATAGATGCCATCAGAAAATGTAATACCGCCATATTTCAGACTGGATGAAAATGCCAGACGGTCAAGCGGTACTCTGTGTTTTCCGACACTGCCGTCTGTCTCATCGGCATATTTCTTCAAGGCTTCCATCGTTGCGTTATTATCCTGTGACGCTGCTGTATAATCGATCAGCAGTCCTTTTAATTCATTCACAGACTTTAACAGATTCCGGCTGTCCTTACTTAGGAATACATCCTTGACACTCATAACAGGTTCTGTGATCGTTCCGGTCTTATCCACACACAGCACATCGACACGCGCCAGTGTCTCGATGCTTTTCATATCGTGCAGCAGAACTTTTCGCTTTGCCAGATTCATCGTACTGAGTGCCAGTGCGATCGTAGTAAGAAGATATAAGCCCTCCGGGATCATACCAAGGATAGCTGCAACCGTCGAGGTTACGCTCTTTCGGATCGAGTCATCATTTACGAAATGGCTCTGCCAGAACAGGATGATACCGATCGGGATAATGATGATACCAACCCATTTTACGATCAGGTTGATCGACCGGATCATCTCGGACTGTTCACCGCTTCCCATGGTCTTTGCTTCCATGCTGAGTTTTGAGATATAGGATTCATTTCCGACCTTTTCCAGTCTGGCATAACATTCACCGGACACCACAAAACTGCCGGACAACAACGAACTTCCGGTCGTCTTTTCTACCTCGTCCGCTTCACCGGTCAGGAGGGATTCATTTACCTGAATACTTCCGTCGATGACGACCGCATCTGCGCAGATCTGCTTTCCGGCTGTCAGTAAAATGACATCATCCTTTACCAGTTCTTCCGAACGGATCTGCTGCAGGGCACCATCTCTGACTACGTCTGCATGAGGTGCATTTAAGAAATTCATTTTTTCCAGTGTCTTCTTCGCACGCAGCTCCTGTATGATACCGATCAATGTATTACCTATGATGATCGGCAGAAAGGTCAGGTTCCGAAAGGAACCAACAAGAATCAATAATACTGTGATAATAAGAAATATTAAGTTAAAATATGTAAGTGTATTCGACAGAATGATCTCTTTCGTCGTTTTATCCGTCGATATATCGGTCTGATTTGTCAGCCCTTTTGCAATTCGTTTCTTTACTTCGTTTTCTGTCAATCCCCGGATCGAAGGATTGATCTGATTTGCCTTTGTATCGTCCATAAGATTTCCTCTCTGGTCTGTGTTTTCAAAACTTTTACACCATTCTACTACATTCTTATGAAAAGAAAACGAAAATAAATGTTAAATTTTGTTAATTCTTTATTCAGACGATAGCCTGCTCCTGTTTTGTTCTAAGTTAACATCTCTTCTGTAGTGCAGTCTAACTTTTTTCTTGTCAACAGATATGCTGTTATTCCACATATAATTCCAACCAACACTCCGCCCAGAATATCAGTAGGATAATGCACATACAGATACATTCTTGATAATGCGATCAGTATCGCAAGTACAAGTGTCAGATACCAGTATTTCTCTTTTGCAAAGAACAATGCCGTTACTGCTGCAAAAGAAGCTGCTGTATGACCGGATGGAAACGAATAATCCGAAGGCTTACGAACCAATAAAGAAATGGCTGTATTTATATCATATGGCCTTGTTCTGGCGACCAGATTCTTCAGAATACCATTACAAAGAATTACATCAAGCAATAATGACACAGCCATCAAAATACCTGTTTTCCGATGTTTTTTACTGATCAAAAAAATAACCGTTAACGAAGTCCAGAATATCCCCGCCTCACCAAATAAGGATACGATCGGCATCAGTACATCTCCGACTGCTGTTCTCATATGTTCCTGTATAAAATTAAGCACCGTCAGTTCCAGTTGATTCATCTGTTTCCTTCCTGTTTATAAATATCATTATATGTGGACATAACTTATATTCACTTTATTATTTTCCCCGCAGAAGCTTCACCCCGCGAACGATCATGAATACTCCTATGATCAACATCACCACCGACATTATCGCAGGGAACAAAGAATCCATAACAGTTGTAAGGCTCGCTGCCTGAATAAGCATGTTAATAAAATTAAGCACAATAATGCCGTTTGCCAATATAAAGCCGACTCCAACCACAACACATATGACACCGGCATAAATATTTGTACCTTTCTGAATGACTGATCCAATCTTTCTTGTTTTCTCCTGCTGCTCTGAATTCATCCCCATACCAGCCATCATCTGATCAAATTCCGGCGTCATTCCGCTTCCATATTCTGTACCGCCGCCATTCACCTGACTGGTATAGACTTTGCCTCCTGCACTTCCAGAAAATGGTGTACCCGAAGCCTCCTGCTTCCATTGTTCATCCTGCCTGACATCTGCGTCCGGACTATTATTTCCCACAGATGAGCTTTCATACGATGTATACTGATCATCGTATCCGAACCGACGGTTGTATCCACCATCCATTTCCTGTCCATTCATGTTAATGCTGCCACCGACATCACCACTCCATTGAATCCTGTCGGAAGTTTGGTTCGCATCAGCACTGTCTCCTTTTCTAAAGTTCCGAATCCCCTGTATCAGAAGCAATACGCCTATGACTCCGAAAAATGAAAGCACAAGTCTCATGATTCCAAGTCCTTTTACAAAAAGACCCACAAATCCAAAGCACAGGAATACCAATGCTCCAATAATATAGTTCAATAGTTGTTTGATCCGATCAGATACACCATTCATGGAATTAACAAATAAAATAATTCCTGCCAATGAAAATATCAACCCAAATCCAAGTACGATCCCCCATGTCAGGATTCCACCCTGATCGTACTGAGTCGTCATCCCCCAGACTCCAAGTACAAGTGTCAGCACACCAAAGCAGAAAAAGACAAACGCTCCTATTTTTGCTCCAATTTGTTCCTGCATAAAACCACCTCCATTTATAGAGTATCACAAATCTGTGGTTTTTGGCACTCCTCTATGTATATTTTTTCAATTTTATCACCAAAAGTTTTCGATGAAAATGCTTCCGATGATGACTCTGCTTCCCGGCGCATCCATTCCTTTTCATCCGGAAGCATCTGCTGCCATGTGCTCAATGATGTTTCAAATGATATTTCGTCTGTATAAGTCCATCCATTTGTATCTTCCTGTACAACCTGATCCAGACATGGATCTTCACGACAAAGTAACGGAATTCCAGCAGCTAATGCTTCTACATAAGTAAGTCCCTGTGTTTCACTGGTCGATGCGCTGACAAACAGATCACCCGCCTGATAGTATTTTGCGACCTGATCCGGTGCGATCATTCCGGTGAAGATAACCATATCTTCTATTCCCAGATTCTTCGTTTCTTCAACCAAAGTCTCCTTATATGGACCACCGCCTACGATCAACAGCTTTGTATTATACTTTGCTGCCCGCTTCTGATAATGCAGCAGTTCTTCGATATTTTTCTCCTTTGCCAGTCGTCCGACATATAATAATACGGTTGTATCATCACTGATTCCATATTTCGCACGGATTTTTTCTCTCCATTCCGTTCCAATATACCGGGTATACTTTTCCTTATCAATTCCTGACGGAACAACTGCAACCGGACAGACTACCTCATAACGCTCTAAGACATCTGCAATCTTCTTACTTGGTGCAATCATATAATCAACTTTTTCAGATAAAAGCCGGGTCATCTTCTGAACGATTGCTTTTCCCCATGCTACCCTCGGAGAAAAATAATGAGTATAGTCTTCATATACTGTATGATAGGTATGTACGATCGGTATCTGTAATTCCTCTGCGATTCTCTTTGCCATAAAAAATGTTGAAAATTCACACTGTGAATGAATGATATCCGGTTTCCAGTCTATCAGTCCCTTTATAATCTGCCGGATAACCGCCACTTTCAGGCGTGCTTCCGGGTAGATCAGACCAACGCCTACCGATCCTACATAGATCACATCACCTTCTATATAAGTATGACGCGTTTTGGAAAGCGTCAGTATCTTTACTTCATGTCCTTTTTCTTTTAACTGCTTTGTAAGATTCAAAACAGATGTTACCACGCCATTTACAACCGGTTCGTACCAGTCTGTTGTAATCAGTATCTTCATAATACATACTCCTTTATATCCATCGTTTCTATCTGTTCGTATTTTACTGTAGCACATTTTTCTAAATTTATTTTATAACAATTCTAAATTTTAGTTAAAGACCAGGTTAAAATCTATTTAAAAAGCGGAGCACTTTTTTACTTTACAGACGGACTTCTTATAAAAGTAAAAAAAATCCCCCGCACTTGTCTCCTGCAGTTTTTCGGGTTGCAGGCAAATGCGGGGAACCTTTTCTTTGTTTGTTGATTTATTCACACTAATAAGTATGTTTCTTTGACTTTGGTGCTGCAGCTTCAGCCTCCTGTGCATTATGATTAGCTGTTGCACATACCTTCTGAACTGCTTTCTTTTTCTTCAATGGATGCTTTGGATTTTTATCCATGATCTACACTCCCTTTCTTATATCTGTTTACATATACATAAGGGGTCATGTTTTTATTCGCACGGCTCGATATCAACACATTTTATTCGATGGCAATGAAGTTCTCTTTTTCGATCGCTTCCGGTGCTTTCTTTGGAATAGACAAACGAAGAATACCACTTTCATATTTTGCATGTATATCTTTCTGGCTGATGCCATCACCAACATAGAAGCTTCTGCTCATGCTGCCGGCATAACGTTCACGTCTGATATACTTGCCGCTCTTCTTATCTTTCTCATCCTTGTCCAGACCCTTTGCAGCGGAAATGGTGATGTAGCCATCTTCCAGTTTGACATTTACTTCATCCTTCTTAAATCCAGGAAGATCAATATCTACTTCATAGCTGTCATCTGTTTCACGGACATCCGTCTTCATCATGTTCTTAGCATGTTTACCATACAACAGACTCTTCTCCGGGAACATTTCCTTCTCAAAATCTTTACCGAATGGGAAATCATCCATCCAATCATCAAATAAACTTTCTCCAAAAATACTAGGTCTTAACATAAGTCATTACTCCTTTCAATTTCAAACCAGTGTCGGAAATCTCAACTCCTTGTGAAGCCTTGAGGCACTTAGACTTTTGTATGTTTAGCACTGTCAGAGAAATCTGAGGTGTCGAATTTGTATGTTATAAGTTCCGGGATTCTTTCTTTTATCTTCTTTCTTAATCCCTTTCCTTATCTTTAGTTATGTTATAGCACCATTTATTAGCACTGTCAATAGGTGAGTGCTAATTTTTTGTGAAGATTTTGTGAACTATCTGATTTCTATTTCTACACATAAAAGACTGCTTCATCATCCAGCCGGAGACAGGCAAGTCGGGCATTTTCTTTAAAATGCCTCATCCAGCAGCCACAATCAATATCATAGAAGATACAGTCCAGATCCTTCCTGTACACCCGAAAAACTTTTCCATCATTATAGGAAAACGCCCCATCTTTTACTGTCGGTGTATGTCCGGCAACCACCATTCCATGATGAATGCCTCCCCACATATAAGAATCCTCCCTTGCATTCAGATAGAACTCCTCCATGCAATTATATTTTTCCCGCATTTCAGGAAGATCAAAGTGTCCTCTGTATCCGGCATGAACCACAACACAGGTTCTGTCCCCGATCTTTATTTTATAAAAAAACGGCATTCTTTTCATTCGTTCTGCCCATTGACACAATTGAAACATCGTATACCCGTTTTCATTGATCAAGGTTCCTATTGTTCCACAGGGATCAATCAAAATGCTATCTTCCTGTTTAGTCAGCTTTTCAATTGACTGGTAAAGGATTCTGGAATCTTTCAATTTTGTTGCATCCAGATTCATTTTTTCGCAGATCATTCGAAGAATCTCTACATCATGTATATATTCCTCATCATGATTACCCCGAACCAGAATAATATTTCCCGGAACATTCATGATCCAATTCAGGATTTCAGCATTTTGAGTCCCCTTGTTAATATAATCTCCTGCACATATCAGCATATCTTTATCTGTAAACTGTATTTTTTCCAACATCTGCATCAATTCATCATAACATCCATGAATATCTGATATTACATAAGTGCTCATGCCTTACCTCCATTACACATTGATATCCTGTTTTTATTTCTCATTCTATAACAAATCCATCATACATCAAATATGTAAATTACAGCCCTTTGGCAAATAAAATATATGCAAATATTAACTGCAAAATATTTTGTGCACCCCCATAGTGGAACATTTTGGAACTTTGTAAGCCAGACAGACTTTCCTGTATAGTCAAAAAGCCAGACCGGTTTTCACCAGTCTGGCTCTTTCTTCTATATAATATAGATTCTATGTAATTACTCGACATCCTGTAAAGCTGCAAAGTCTTCCTCACCGGTACGAACCTTAACAACTTTATCAACGCTGTATACGAAGATCTTACCATCACCGATATGTCCTGTATACAGAGCCTTCTTGGCAGCTTCAATAACTGCACTGACAGGGATCTTGCTGACTACGACTTCTACCTTAACCTTTGGAAGAAGGGTTGCATCTAATTCAACACCACGGTACATCTCTCCGGCACCCTTCTGGATACCACAGCCCATAACCTGGTTCATCGTCATACCTGTAACACCAAGATCATTTAATGCTTTCTTCAGGATCTCAAACCGTGCAAGTTTTGCAATGATTACTACCTTGTAGATACCGCTTGGAGATGCTGTAACCGGAGCTTCCGCAACCTTGACTGCTGCATTCTTTAATGTGTCAGAAGCCTTATCATAATCAGCTACACCAAGATCTGTATTTTCATTTATATCCATTGTCATAGTATTTGATACATCAACAATACTGAATCCGGCATATGCAGATGGAAGACCATGCTCGCATGAATCCAGACCAACGATCTCCTCTTCCTCTGATACACGAAGACCGAAGATCTTCTTGATAAGAAGGAATGCGATCGTAATTGTAACTGCTGTCCAGAGAATAGTTGCGCCCATACCTACGAACTGGATACCGAGCTGCTTGAAACCACCGCCGTAGAATAAACCTTTGGCTGCGATCTGATTAGCACCATATGTTACACCATCACCGATACCTCTTGCGAACGCAGGAGCTGTATCGGTAGCGAAAAGACCAACTGCGATCGTTCCCCAGATACCATTTAAGCAGTGAACTGCAACAGCACCTACAGGATCATCGATATGTAATTTGTAATCTAAGAGCCATACACCGAATACAACGAGTACACCGGCAACAGCACCGATCACGATAGCACCGAAAGCATCACATACATCACAAGGAGCAGTGATTGCTACCAGACCTGCAAGAGATGCATTCAGACACATTGATACATCAGGCTTACCATATTTTACCCAGGTAATGATCATTGCTACAACTGTTGCAACAGCAGGAGCAATTGTTGTTGTTACGAAGATAGAACCAAGTTCTGAAACGGTCGTTGCTGCTGCACCATTGAATCCATACCAGCCAAGCCAGAGGATAAATACACCAAGACAGCCAAGTGGAAGATTATGTCCCGGGAATGCATTTACTTTCTCAACCTTTCCATCTTTGCCCTTTACGAACTTACCAATACGAGGTCCAAGGAGAGCTGCACCAATCAATGCACAGATACCACCAACCATATGAATACAGTTAGAACCGGCAAAATCGTGGAAGCCCATCTGCGCTAACCAGCCGCCGCCCCATGTCCAGTGTGCCTCGATCGGATAAATAACCGCCGAGATGACTGCTGAATATACACAGTATGATATAAACTTTGTACGTTCCGCCATCGCACCGGATACGATAGTCGCTGTCGTTGCACAGAACACTAAGTTAAATACGAAGTTGGACCAGTCAAAATTTGCATAATCAGTAAATATGTCAAATCCCGGTTTACCGATCAGCCCCACCATATCTTCACCAAGTAAGAGTCCAAAACCAAGAAGGATGAATACAACTGTACCGATACAGAAGTCCATCAGATTTTTCATCAGAATATTTCCTGCATTCTTTGCTCTGGTAAATCCTGTCTCTACCATCGCAAATCCTGCCTGCATCCAGAATACCAATGCCGCTCCGATCAGGAACCAGACACCGTATACTTCACCAGAAATTGCATCTAAAATTTCACTTGTCATAGCACTACCTCCTAAACTGAAAAATGCGATACATGGAGACTTTTCCTTATCAGACGCCCCATTGCATCGCATTTTGTTTCTTTTTTCTTCCCCTCATCCGGTCCGCGCGTATAGCCGGATATCAGGCTTTCCTTTGTCCTGTACCGGAAATCTTCTGTTTCCCGATAAAGAAAAAAGACACTACGGATATTTCGTAGCGCCTTTGCTATGTCCATGAGTATAGCACCGGGCATTACCCATGTCAATGACAAATTTATATTTTTTTTAGAGTTTGTTAACCATGTCTTTTCCAGCTGATTTTCACGGCTTATGTTTTCACATTTTATACAATCTGCAAGATCAATACTTACCTACCTGCCGGTCTCCCTGCGCTTCATCTGCGGAATCAGTATAAAACTGCAATACAGGATCGCTATAACTGCCATGATACCTCCTGCAAATCCGATATACCCCATCGACGCATGTGTACATACCAGACCGCCAAGCCAGGTTCCACATCCGATTCCCAGATTGTAGATTCCTGAAAACATTGACATAGCAACTGCTGATGCTTCCTCCGGAACCGCCTTGATCGTCTCTGACTGGAAGGTAACATTAAATGCTGTTACAGCCATGCCCCAGAGCATACAGATAAGTATCATCGTCCATGTAAACTTCGATGCCGGTTTCAGGCAGAGCATAACAACTGCGATCAGCATAATCGATGCACGGATAAAATGATATCTGTGCTTGTCATAAACACAGGAGAACAGAAAACTTCCAAGGATTCCGGCTGCTCCAAACAACATCAGTGTTATGGTAACAAGATTATCCTTAAACATTGCAACCTGTTTTAAAAATGGCTCAATATAACTGTAGCCTGTATAATATGCCCCTGCAACCAGGAATGACATCAATATGATTCCAAACATGACCGGATTTTTCAGGATCTCCGGCAGTTCTTTCATCTTAAAAGATGTGCCACCCTCAACTTCAGGGAATACAAATGCCATATATATAAGAGCAAGGAACGCTACAACTGCTACACAGAAGAATGTCATCCTCCATCCTACATATAAGCCTACGATCCTCCCAAGTGGCAATCCAAATATCATCGCAATGGACGTTCCGGTTACTACCATACTCATAGCAAGTGACTGGAATTTCTCCGGCACGATCTTAACTGCTGCCGGTGATGCGATCGACCAGAAGATCGCATGTGCGCAGGCTACTATGATCCTCGCAACCATCAGCATCGCATATCCGGTCGCAACCGCTGATAATACCTGGCCAATCCCAAATAATGCGATCGTACCAAGCAACAGCTTTCGGAAGCTGATCCTGGATGCAAGCAGCATGAGAGGCAGTGATAACAGCATAACCGCCCATGAATATGCCGAGATCAGCATACCCGCCTTTGCCTCCGTAATCTGAAAATCATCTGCGATATCAGTCAGCAGACCGATCGGCATGAATTCCGATGTATTAAATATAAATGCTGCTACTGTCATTCCAATAAGCGGCAGCCATTCTCTGATTGATAATTTCTGATTCATTCTATTAGCATATCCCTTCCTGTAAATTCCTGTATTTTTGTCTGTTTATATATTTGCTGTTTTACAACGCAGCTCGTTAATATACATTTTATATTATACAACATAGTCTTTTTATATGAAACATATCTTATATCACCACACACATTTTATAATCGGATTCTTAACTCCGCAAGTCAAAAAAATGACCCCATTCTTGTTATTTTTGCTGTTTTTACCGCTGTTTTTTCATGAAATTAAGTAAATTCTGTTGCATTAGCGCAGAAAAGCATGTAATATATTAAAATATTGTGTTATTTTTATAAATTTTTGGATTTATTTTAGAATTCTATTTTTTCTTTTATTCATAAACTTTATCAGGATAACACACCACCATACTACAAAAAATGAAAAGGAGAAAATCATGTGGGCAACTGTAAATGAAATCTTAACAAAAATTGATGATTTTGTGTGGGGACCTCCACTTATGGTTCTTATTATGGCCGGTGGAATTCTTCTCACAATCCGAATGGGTGTTCTTCAGTTCCGTAAACTGCCACTGGCACTCAAATGGATGATCAAGAACGAAGAAGAAGCTGAAGGTGAAGTTACATCTTTCGGTGCATTGTGTACCGCGCTTTCCGCTACGATCGGAACCGGTAATATCGTCGGTGTAGCAACTGCGATCGGAGCCGGTGGTCCCGGAGCATTATTCTGGATGGTACTTGCTGCATTCTTCGGAATGGCAACCAAATATGCAGAGGGTCTTTTAGCTGTCAAATATCGTGTCGTTGACAAAGACAACCATGCACTCGGCGGACCATTCTACTATATCGAAAAAGGTATGGGACTAAAATGGAAATGGCTTGCAAAAATATTTGCATTTTTCGGAATCTGTGTAGGTCTGTTCGGTATCGGAACCTTCTCTCAGGTAAATGGCATCTCCTCTGCTGTTAATTCATTCTTTGATCCTGATATGCAGTGGACTGTTAAAATTCCAGGAATCGGTACTTATTCATGGACCGTTGTTATCGCTTCCCTGATCTTAAGTATATGTGTTGCACTCGTTCTGATCGGTGGACTGAAACGTATCGCAAGCGTATCCCAGATCATCGTTCCATTTATGGCTGTTATCTATGTTGTTATATGTTTAGTATTATTAATCTGTAACATCACCAAGATCCCTGATGCTGTTGTTATCATTGTAAAGAGCGCATTTAAACCTTCTGCTATTGCAGGCGGTGTAGCAGGCTCATTTATTGTTGCCATGCAAAAAGGTGTAGCGCGTGGTATCTTCTCAAATGAAGCCGGTCTTGGTTCTGCTCCTATCGCTGCTGCTGCTGCCCAGACAAAAGAACCGGTTCGTCAGGGTCTTGTATCCATGACCGGTACTTTCATTGATACGATTATTATCTGTACAATGACAGGTCTTTCCATTGTTCTTACAGGGGCATGGAAGGTAGAAGGTCTGAAAGGTGTTCAGGTTACTACATATGCATTTAATGAAGGACTTCCTATTCCTGCAACGATATCAAGCTTCCTGTTAATGCTTTGTCTGATATTCTTTGCATTTACCACTATCCTTGGATGGGATTATTATTCTGAGCGTTGTCTGGAATACTTATCCGGCGGCAAGAAGAAATCCATCAAGGTTTACAGATGGTTATACATCATCGCCGTATTTATCGGACCATACATGACAGTTTCTGCTGTATGGACAATTGCCGATATCTTCAACGGTTTGATGGCTATTCCTAACATGATCGCCATCTTCGCTTTAAGCGGTGTGGTTGTAAAGGAGACGCGCGATTTCTTCAACCGTCATAATAAGCAGCCTTTTGAATAATATATGCCGGAAAAGCCCCAGTCATTATTTATACATATTACATATTATGAAGTAAATGTATAAATAATTGACTGGGGCTTTTTTATTCTCTATTTTATTTTTCTGAGCTCTACTAATTCTTTTTCTTCGCTTTATATAGTTAGTGGGTATTAAATCACTTTATAGCACTTCATACCACATCTTATTTTGTTTTTGGGTATATGCTTTTATTTTAATAATCTATACCCTTATCTTCATCTTACTTCCGGGTATTATAGCACATAGCAATCTTCCATACCCAAAAATCATTTTATTTATGGGTATAATATTCATTTATTTTACGCCATACCCATCTTCTTAATTATTTCTGGGTATCAACCCGATCTTATGTTATTGATACCCTTCATTCTCTTTCATTTCAACCTCTGTATAAGGTATAAGCCAATCTTATGCTGTTTATACCAGTACTATCTCGTCTCAGCAAAAGTCTTCACATGGTCAAGGACGATCTGCATCAGGCGGGTGCGGGCTTCGGTGCTTGCCCATGCAATATGCGGCGTGATAAGGAGCTTATGGCTGTCCTTTATTTCAAGCAGCGGATTGTCCGGCTGGATTGGTTCTATACGAAGGACATCTAAGCCTGCGGCTGCGATCGTGTCCTGCTTTAATGCTTCTGCAAGATCCTCTTCTACTACGATCGGTCCACGTCCAAGATTCAGGAAGATTGCCGATTCCTTCATCTTTGCAAATGCCTCTTTATCCATCAGATTCTCGGTATATTCATTTAATGGTGCATGAACCGATACAACATCAGAAGTCCGAAGAAGCGTATCCAGATCTGCCTGTTCATAGCCCTCCTGTTCCGGTCTGCCGGATGCTGAATAATAAATCACATATGCGCCAAATGCTTTTGCTATATCTGCTACCTTTCTTCCGATCGCACCAAGTCCTATAATTCCCCATGTTTTTCCAGCAATCTCTGTAAACGGCTCTCCAAACCAAGTAAATACATCATTTTTCTGATAAGCTCCATTCTTTACATAATCATCATAATACCGAAGCTTTTCAAGCAGATAAAAGAGCATGGCAAATGTATGCTGGGCAACGATCGTGGTGGAATATCCAGCTGCATTTCTCCATTCAATTCCCCGTCTATCCAGATAATCTTTATCCAGATTGTTTGTTCCGGTTGCCGCTACGCAGACCAGCTTCAGGTTCTGAGCAGTTCCAATCGTCTGCTCATTTACCGGAACCTTATTCACGATGATAACATCTGCGTCCTTCACACGATCCGAAACTTCTTCCAGCTGTGACATCTCATATGTTACAACCTCACCCAAAGCCTCAAATCCCGCCAAGTCAATATCTTCCCCTATCGTCTTACGATCCAAAAACACTATCTTCATAATCATATTTCCTTTCCTCAAACGGCATATCAACATGTATCAACTCTTCCTGATACATAGCATGACCCATAAGTTCTTTTCCCATATAGCTGCCATCATAAACAAAGACTGTTTTATTATATCTATTTCACCTACTATTTTCAATCTAATAATACAAATGAAAACAGCTGTAGAAATTATTGTGCGTTCTACAGCTGTCTTATTCTTCGTGCATATTCACATGTCTTCAGGAAATTATTTATTTTCCTGTTCCGCATCCTGTCTGCGCAGCAACTGATGAAAAGCATCTCCTGCTTCTTTATATGCTTCCTCGTAGAAATATTCCTGCGAATTTAAGACAGGTCCAACCATCGGGAGCTTTTTATAGCTTCCATCCGGCTGCTGCTCTCTGGCTTTCACATTATCCCGGAGCATCGTTGCAAATATCTTACGGACTTTATTCTTTACTGTCTCATCATAAAGCGGTGCTGCAACCTCCACACGACGAAGTGTATTTCTCGTCATAAAATCAGCCGATGCGATATATACCTTATCCCTGTCATGCGTTCCAAAAATATAGATTCTGGAATGTTCAAGGAATCGTCCTACGATACTCACAATATGGATATTATCGGTATCTCCCGGTATTCCACTTCTCAGGCAGTTAATGCCCCGGATCACCATGTCGATCTTTACTCCGGCTCTGGATGCATCGATCAGCTTATCTATGATCTTCTTATCTGTCAGGGAATTGATCTTGATTCCGATATAGGCAGGTCTTCCTTCCTTTGCGATCCTGATCTCATTCTCGATCATATCAAGTACTTTATTCTGGAGACATTTTGGCGCAACCAGCAAATATTCCATATCCTCCACCACGGAACCAAGCAGGATTGCCTGAAATACTTTTGCTGCTTCCTCTCCTATCCGCTTATCCGCTGTGATCAGTGACAGATCCGTATATAATCTGGAGGTCTTCTCGTTATAGTTTCCGGTTCCGACCTGCGTAATATACTGAATCTCATCTCCGACTTTTCTGGTGATCAGGCACAGCTTTGAATGAACCTTTAAGCCATCGATTCCGTACACAACATGGCAGCCTGCATCCTCTAACGTACGACTCCACTCAATATTATTTGCCTCATCAAATCTTGCCTTTAACTCAACCAATACATCGACCTGTTTACCATTTTCGGCAGCTTCCGTCAAAGCCTCTACCACCTTGCTGTTTCTTGCCAGACGGTAAAGTGTCATACGGATAGAGATAACCTCCGGATCACGGGCAGCCTCCTGAAGCATCTGCAGAAATGGCTTGATGCTCTCGTATGGATAGGACAACAGAACATCATGCTCCAGAATCTGAGGTATGATATGCTCATTACTCCTTAACATCGGAGATGGCTGTGGTACACGTCTCGGATAGACCAGCGATGCATCCTTTCTCAGAATATCCTCAATCTGGAACAGGAAAGAGAGATCAAGCGGCGCCTGATTTAAGAACACATGCGGCTCTTCCATCTCGGCATATTCGCAAACCTGTTTTACCATATCCTCATTGATATCACGGGATAATTCCAGTCGTACCGGTGCAAGCTTCTTTCTGAGCTTTACGATCTGTGCCATCTTATCTCTGTAATCAAGGTCTTCATCATAAACTGCATTAAAATCAATATCCGCATTTCTCGTTACTCGGATCACGGATTTTTCCAGAACCTTATAGCCTTTATATACCTTCGGCAGGAAATGCAGGATCAGTTCCTCAACCAGCATATAGGTATCATCTTTTGTCGGGATCTGGATCAGCCTCGGAAATACCGTACTGCTGCATGGAATAATTCCAATCTTTTTCTTATCATTTCTTGTACCAAGAACAGCAAGAGCATAGATCTCCTGTCCCTTCAAAAATGGAAATGGCTGTTTTCTTCCGACGATCATAACGGATAACAATGGTACGATCTCTTTCATGAAATATTCTTCCAGATATTTGCTCTCTGATTTTGTAAGTGCCTTAAAATCTGTCAGATGAACCCCTTTCTCTCCAACCTCCTTCATAACGGAAGCATAGATGGCATCTTTCCTGTCATTTAACTCGGAAACTCTCTTTAATATCGCATCGATCTGTTCTCCAGGTGTCATATTCGTCTTATTCTCCCGGATTTTCTGGCTTAACAGCTTCTGATCCTCCAAAGAGCCGACACGTACCATAAAGAATTCATCCAGATTACTCTGAAAGATAGACAGAAATGTCATCCGTTCACACAAAGGAACACAGGTATCCTCTGCTTCTTCCAGCACACGTTCATTGAACTTCAGCCATGATAATTCCCGGTTCTCATACAACCCGATATGATTTACCTTCTTTACCGTTTTTTCTTCCTGTGTTTTCTCACAGTCTGTTTTCTGCTTATGTTTTCTTCCAAATCGAATACCTTTTTCTGTATCTTTTAATTCATCCTTTTTTATGTCTTCATTTGAACAATTTTCAGGTACATCTGTACCACCTGTTATAATCGTTACTTTTTTTGTTGCATCTGCTGTTACAGATTCCTTATTCTTTTCTTCGTTATTCATTCGTTTTATCGCTCCTGTTATTTTCTCTTTTATGTAATGAAATATTCTCTGAATCGCCATACACCCCCTGTCAGATCACCCGCTGTTTATTGATCGTAAGCCAAAATTCCAGCCCAAGTACCTCTGCTGACTTTCTGCACAAAATCATACGCTGTAAAAAAATTTCAAAATAATCCATAACAGCACACATGGATTTATCGATCTTTAATTTCAGCTCAATATGTGAATCTTTGATAATCTTTAGTCTGTTTTCTTTTACGGCATAGTTCACTCTGTCGTGAATATCAAAAGATGCTATATCCGTATTTCTGACTCTCGAATTTCTCACGTCACTTTTATCTGCAATCAACAATGCGGCTGCGATCGGATTTACCGGAAATGCCGCTGACTCATCGTGATTACCTATTGCTGTTATAATGGTCGCCGTATCCTCCGGATCTGCGCCCATATCATCCAATATCCGAAATGCCATGACCGCACCGGACTGCGCATGTCCTTCCCGGTTCACAACATTTCCGATATCATGAAGATACCCTGCAATGCTCGCAAGTTCCGCTTCCCGCTCGGAATATCCAAGCGTCAGCAATATCTCCCTTGCTGTCTCTGCCACACGTTCCACATGTGCAAATCCGTGCTCTGTATATCCCATTGCCCGTAAGGATTCGTCTGCCATCCTTATATATGTCTGAACCGCTTTGTTCTTTTTTACATCTTCAAATGTTACTTTCATACATCATCTATCTCTCTTCTACTTCACTATTCTTCAATTTACACCATCCTGGTTTTTGCCGCTATCAACCGTTTGAAAATTATTTGTAAAATTGCGGTAAAACCATTCCATTTTCATTATCTTTGCTCTGTTTATTAAATGTTTTCCGATATTTTCTACACTCTTTCAGATTCCTGAACAGCATCTGAAAATTTTACATTTCTTTCTAAGTATATGTTATTAGTTGCTTTTCTATTTATGTAAAATAGTTTTCATTCAGAATCATCTGCAGCACAGGCAAGTTTCTATAAAATTACACCGTTATCAGTTTCTTCTCTGAGAGATACCGTCCTTCACAGAGTCTGTTTTACTTTATGAAATAAACAAAAACAGGAAGTCTGCAAGAATCTAAATGACTTCTTATAAACTGCCTGTATTTTCGTTATAAACTATATTTTGTTTACAACTACTGTTTATTCTGTTTTCCTCTTTTGTTTATTCTTCATATTATATTTTCCTGCTGCGCAGATGTATCACTTATGTTTTTTCTGTAAGCATTCGCAGGCATTTATATCTGCGGATTCTTCTCCATGATACTCATATATGCCGGACGCATGATACGGTTATTTGTGATCAGTTCCTCGATCCTGTGTGCGCTCCAGCCAACGATACGCGCAACCGCAAACATTGCCGTATAAAGCTCCATCGGGATTCCCAACATATCATATACAAATCCACTGTAGAAATCCACATTTGGGCTTACACCTTTGAATATCTTACGCTGTTTTGCGATCAACTCCGGTGCAATTTCCTCTATATTCTCATATAATATGAGATCTTTTTCCCGGTCTTTTTCATGCGCCAGCTTAACAACATAATCCTTGAACACCCGTTCTCTCGGATCTGACAGAGAATATACGGCATGTCCCATTCCATAGATCAATCCCTTATTGTCAAATGCTTCTTTATTCAAAATCTTACTTAAGTATGCTTCTATCTCGTCTTTGTCTTCATAATCTTTTACATGTCCACGGATGTTATCCATCATTTCCATGACCTTAATATTTGCACCGCCATGCTTTGGTCCTTTTAAAGAAGACATAGCTGCCGCCATCGTGGAATATGTGTCAGAACCGGAAGATGTAACAACTCTTGTTGTAAAAGTTGAATTGTTGCCACCGCCATGTTCCATATGAAGGATCAGCGCTGTATCAAGTACCTTTGCCTCGACCTTGGAATACTTCTTATCAGGGCGCAGCAACATGAGTATATTTTCAGCTGTTGACAGATTCTTCGCCGGACGATGAATAAACATACTGTCATTCTTTACATAATGGTTATATGCATTGTATCCGTATACAGCCAGCATCGGGAATTCACTGATCAGCTGAATGCACTGACGCAGAGAATTGTTCACACTGGTATCCTTTGCATTCTTATCGTAAGATGCAAGAGTCAGGATACTACGTGTCATGGAATTCATGATATCCTCGGTTGGTGCTTTCATGATAACATCCCTTGTAAAATTCGATGGCAGTGTACGAAGTCCACCGATAATCTTCTCAAATTCATGCTGTTCTTCTGCATTTGGCAGTTCGCCCATCAACAGCAGATATGCTATCTTTTCAAATCCCAGTTCATCTTCTCCCAGACTTCCGATCAGATCTTCCACCCGGTAACCTCTGTACCAGAGTTCCCCATCACAAGGAACTTTCTTGCCATCCTTTACCTTGGAGGATACGATCTTTGAAATATTCGTCAGACCGGTCAACACACCAACTCCACGATCATCACGAAGTCCACGGTTTACACCATATTCATCATATAATCTGGGTGCAATATAATCATTTTTTTCACATATCTTTTCCTGTGTTGCCACATACTCATTCATTTTCATCAGACTCATCATCGTTCTTCACCACCTGCATTTCTTCAATCTCACTCTCCATGACCGTATCCAGTTCCTTCATCAGGATCAGCAGATTGATCATGTTCTCTTTGCCAAATTTATCAATTACATTTCCGTAAAAATCTTTGATGATCGTTTCCTGCTCATGAAGCTGCTTCGCACCGGCATCTGTAATCATTACATAAGTGCCGTCTGTACCATTTCCATCATGCGACCATTTGACACAGCCACGATCTCTGAGAGCCCGGACTGCCTTTGACGTCTTGCGGATACTCATCTGCATACGCACAGACAGATCTGTCAGATATGCTTTTCCTCCATAAATGGCAGAATCCCCGCTGATCGCCTCTATACTTTGCAGTGCGACATATTCCGCAACACTTAACTTTGAAAATAAGTGCCGTACGGAATCCCTGCTCATCATGTATTTTCTATAGGTAAATTCATTTGATAATTTAGTAATATCAATTTCCTGTTCGATTTTCTGTTCCTGCATAAACAACCTCCCTTTCTGATTCCCAATATGATAAATGAAACTTCCAGTTTCTGTCAACCGACTTTATTCTTATTTAAGAACTACGCC
>DJPV01000059.1 GCA_002437435.1 Lachnospiraceae bacterium UBA6403
AAATAATCTTCCTGCGGTCCTGCGATCACATGGATCAATGTTTCTTTCCGGTGGGATAATTCCATATCCTCAAATCTGCGGTACATTGCAGGAAGTTCGGTTTTCGGTGATTTGAACAACAGCCGATCCCCTGCCTGAAGCTTTCTTCCATCCTTACCTCCAATATGGCATTTCATATCAGTGGAAGCGCTTCCCAGAACGGAATCTGCCTGTATTCCTCCGGCAAATGCGATATAACTCCGAACACCATTGGTGGCACAGCCAAGATGAAGTACATCTCCTTTTCGTCCAAGGTAGGTATGATACGGTGACAATCCGATCTGGTTCAACTGCATCTGCATATCTGCACCTGTAACTGCAAACAGGCAGTCGGCTTCAAACATAAGCTCAGGTCCCAGCATCGTACATTCCAGCACTGCTTCGTCTTCTGTATTTCCAAGCAGGATATTTGCAAGGCGCATCGAAGTCTGATCCATTGCACCGGAAACAGGAATCCCCTGATGTTCATATCCATATCTACCGGCATCCTGAATAGTCGTCAGCAATCCGCCATTTCGTACCTGTACCATCTCGCCATCTCCCTTCTGTTGTCCTGCTGTCTCTTTTTTAAGCTATCCTTCATATGTCCTACAGTGGTATTCTCCCACTACATCAAGTTGTTTTATCTCTTCAAATTCGTTCTTATCAATGCGGATAAAGCGGATATATTCTCCGGCTTCAAATAACACCGGTATATCCCTGTGCGGATTATAAATCGTAACCGGAGTCCGCCCGATCAACTGCCAGCCTCCCGGTGATTCCACCGGATAAATACCGGTCTGCATCCCTGCTATCCCGACACTTCCTGCCGGAATCTGAAGTCTGGGCTCTTTTAGTCTTGGAACAGCTATGCTCTCATCCATTCCTCCAAGATATGGAAATCCCGGAAGAAATCCCAGCATATATATCAGATAATCCCGGCTGCTGTGCCGCCTTATGATCTCATCCACAGATAGTCCTGCATGTGCCGCCACAGTTTCTATATCCATTCCATATTCAGCTTCGTAACAGACCGGAATCTCAATTATTTTCTTCATTCGTTCTCCGGTATCTGCATACAATACGCAATGTTCCACCAGCTTTATCAATCTCCGATACTCCATCTTCTTCGGATCGTAATCGATCAGCACAGATCGGTAGGTTGGTATCATATCCCGGATTCCTGCCTGCGGATGCTTCTTCAATTCTGTACACAAGCCCTTTACCCTGGCATTTATCGTTTCTGAGATCTGATCGCCAAACTCTACGACAATTCCTTTATCTCCCGCCAGTAAAATTCTATAATCATCCATGCTGCCTCCCATTTTGCTAACCAAAATCCTCTTTTACTATATTCAAAGTGTCTTCATTCTTTACCGGATCATGTTCCTGCATTTGCAAGATCTGTTAAGATTCCCCGTTCTACTTCAACCGGAAATCCATCCACTGACATCTTACATTCCCTGCTGATGCCATCCACACAGCCTTCTGATACCAGAAGTCTGTAATACTGTTCCACATCTTCATATACCGGCATCAGTCTTATATCTGCTGCCTTCTGCAGTTCATGAATCAGCCCATAAGCTGCCCAGTTTGATACCGTAGCGATCATCAGATAATTAACCGGAACAACCGATGGTTCGATCGGAAGTATACCGGAAATCTTGTCATGAAGATTCCCCATCCCGGCTTCATTTCCACCATCACCGATCCCAAATGTCGGAATTCCCATATCATTTGCCATCAGGATAATGGAATCCAGGCCGGCCACATGTTCTTTTATACTGATGCCACGCATATTTGTATAATCGCCCTGACTGTTTCTTCCACAATATTCGATCGACAGACAGAACACAGGAGCATACCGTTTTATCAATCTGTGACATATATCCTCTGTACAGGAATCTATATGAACCGTTTCTATATCACGGAACAGATCACCGACATATCCATCTGTTAAGATCACCGGAGTGAATCCCAATGCTTCAAATGCCTTTGCAAGAAAATACGCTCCGGTCGGTCCATCCGTTTCCGGATGCCCTCCAACATAAAATCCGGTCAGGATCAGCACATTTCCTTTTGGCAGCTTCATGATCTTTTCTGCCGACTGTCGATAAAAATGTCCCGGAAGTGCATGCATTAACAGATTCATTCCCCGATTGCCATATCTAAGTACAACTTCTTCTGTATCCACCTTAATCAATCCATCCTTTGAGTTTCAAATATTCTTTGATAAAATCTACGCACTGTTCATAGGTCAGCTTTGCCGTATTCAGGCACAGATCATAGTTATATGGATCCTCCCATTTCTTTCCGGTATGGTATCTGTAATATTCCCGACGATATTTATCCAGTGTATATACACGTTTCTTTGCTTCTTTCTCTGTAATACCCAGGCGCTTCATCTCTTTCTGTATACAATTCTCCTCCGGTGCATATATAAAAATGCTGACCATATTGGGATAATCCTTTAATATAAAATCGGCTGCACGTCCGATACAGATATATGACTCATTTTCCGCAAGCTCTTTTAACACCTTTGCCTGAAATGAAAAAAGCTGGTCATTGGAAGGGATATCCTCCGGATGTTCCATCGGGATCGGCTGACCGGTATATACTTTTCTGGTTACTTTATAAAGAATACTGTTCTTCATTGTCTCATCCGCATTTGCAAATACCGCCTCATTGATTCCCTGATCATCTGCCGCCAGCCTGAGAAGATTCCTGTCATACATATTGATATTCAAATCTCTGGAAAGCATCGTGCTGATCGTTGTCGCGCCGCTTCCGCATGTTCTGGTTATAGCTATGATAAAGTTCTTCATTCTGTCTCTCCTTTCTCAAATTCCAATGCCGGAAGACTTCGTTCCAGTGGAATCTGAACCGCACACACAATTCCTTCTTTCCATATAAAGCTGACCGGAAGTCTGTAAAACTCCGTATCTGCGATCAGTCCATCTACGATATAATGATCCTTTGTCACTTTTAAAAGCGGTCGGCGGAATGCCTTAAATACCAGCACTCCCTGTGTTCCTTCTTTCATGATCTCTATGTCCGGATATCCATTCAGGTGATAACACCCACAGAAAACTTCCGGAAAATCTGCTGCTGTCTGCTCAGGCTCCCAGCTGTCCGGAACCAGATCAATATCATGGTTCGTACCCGGATATACCATAAAATATTGTTCCAGCCAGTTTATCTCTATATGCGGTAATTCCGGTTCTAACAGACGGTCGATCACGGTACTTAAGATGGCATCTTCAAATATCGCACCTGCTCCATGACCGTTCATCAGCATGGCAACACTGATGCCATATTCCGGTAAGTATGCCTGTAAAGAACAAAAGCCCAGTGTTCCTCCATGGTGATACTGGATCTGAACCCCTCTGTAATCCCGGATAAACCATCCAAGTCCATAACAGACCGGCATACAGCCCGGTTCAAATGGATATTCTTCACCTTCAAAGATCACCTGTGGCTCATGGATCATCTGCATCATCTTTTCGGAAACAAGCCGTTTCCCGTTCCAGACACCTTTCTGTATATGAAACTGCAGCCATTTTGTCAGATCCTCTGTCGTTGAAACGATAGATCCCGATGCACGTTCCTTTGGTGCGATCGAAGTCAGTCTCTGTCCATCCTTATATCCTTCTGCAAGATCTGTTCCTGTAGGAACTTCTTCCAGACTCACATATGTATGTGTCATACCAAGCGGGATCAGAATTCGTTCTTTTATCAATTCACCCCAGCTCTTTCCTGTCACAAGTTCTTCGATATACCCGGCTAATATATACATCACATTGTTATATTCCGGGCGCGTCCGAAACGGAACAACCGCATCCAGGTAGCGGATGTTCTTCATATAATCTGCTTCTGTAAGCTTATAATTCGGCCATGTAAAATCATGACCGGCAAGCCCTGTCCGATGCAGAAAGATGTCCCGCAATGTGACATGTGATCCTGCATATTCATCTTTCATTGTAAAATCAGGAATATAGGCAACGATCGGTTCATCCAGATCGAGCAGCCCTACATCTGCAAGCATAGCTGCGACCAGAACCGTAAATGACTTGGTACAGGATGCGATACAGAATCGTGTTTCTGTTGTCACTGATTCTGCATGACAGAAGCCATTTCCTGATGTTTTGTCTGCTTCTGTAAACACCTTCTGACCAAAGGCTTCATCATATAGGATCTTCCCATTTCTGGCTACCGTAATCTGACAGCCGGGAATTTTCCATTTTCTGAGTTCTTCTTCCATCGAATATTCCATACGGGCACCTCCTGTTTTGACTGCATTCATAGATATCTGACCGATATCCGGATATTATTCTGAATATCTTGGATAGTGGCAGGCAACCGATCTTCCCGGTGCGATCTCATGAAGCTCCGGTACTTCTGTCTTGCATTTCTCCGTTGCAAATGGACATCTTGGATGGAATCTGCAGCCGGATGGAACATGGATCGGACTTGGTGTCTCGCCTTCAATTACATATTCACGTTCTTTGTCATAGGGATTCATAACTGGTGCAGCCTTGATCAGAATATCAGTATATGGATGTGCCGGATGCTCAAATAATGCATCTGTCGGTGCTGTCTCAACAATGACTCCCAGATACATAACGATCACCCGGTCGGAGATATATTCCACAACACGAAGATCATGGGAGATAAATAACATCGTCAGGTTCAGCTTCTCTTTTAATTCCTGCATCAGATTGATAACCTGTGCCTGTATCGACATATCAAGTGCAGATACCGGCTCATCAGCGATCAGGAATTCCGGATTCATGGCAAGTGCTCTCGCAATTCCGATTCTCTGCCGCTGTCCGCCGGAGAACTCTCCCGGATAACGGTCTAATGCATATTCCGGCATACCAACCATATTTAACAGTTCTTTCGTACGGGCTTCCCGCTCATCTTTTTTACACAATTTATGTACATCTAAGATCTCGTAAAAGATCTGTCGAATTGTCATCTTCGGGTTCAGGGAAGAATACGGATCCTGAAAAACCATCTGCATATGAAACCGAAGATTGTGCAGCTTGTGCTGAGGAAGCTTTGCGATATCTTCACCTTCAAACCGGATATTACCGGAGGTCGGATCATATAACCGGATCAGTGCTTTTGATAAGGTACTCTTACCACAGCCGCTTTCTCCAACCAGACCGATCGTTTCACCCTTATTTACCTGAAAGCTGACACCGTCAACTGCCTTGATATAACTCACAGGCTTTCTTGCTACTATATCAAATAAGGTCTGCTTGAGCGGAAAATACATACACAGGTCCTTTACGGATAAGATTGTTTCTGTCTCACTGTTACTCATGTCCGCTTCCTCCTTTCGCTTTCTCGATCACGCCTTCTACATCCTTCATCTTGTCAATGAAATGACATCTGGAAAAATGTCCCGGTGATACCTCCTGCATTTCAGGGAATTTCTTTTTACAGATTTCTTCACAATAACTGCATCTTGGATGGAATGGACATCCACTCGGCATATCATAGAGGTTTGGTGGTGCTCCTTTGATCGAATTCAGTTTCTCTCCCTTTTTCTCGCTGTTCGGCAGAGAAGACATTAGTCCATAGGTATATGGATGACGGGGTTTGGAGAAAATCTCCCCGATGTCTGCCTGCTCCATAATATAGCCTGCATACATAACCGCGATCCGGTCACACATCTGTGCTGCAACACCCATGTCATGTGTAACTAATATCATGCTCATGTTTAATTCTTTCCGAAGCTTCATCATCAGTTTGATGATCTGATCCTGTATCGTAACATCAAGAGCAGTCGTCGGTTCATCAGCTAACAGCAGGTGTGGATTTGCTGCAAGTGCGATCGCGATCATCGCACGCTGTCTCATACCGCCACTGAACTCATGCGGATAACAGTCCATTCGGGTTTCAGGAGAGGAAATACCAACCATACGAAGCAGTTCGATTCCCCGCTCTTCCTTCTGTTTCTTCGTCATGCCCTTATCTTTCATTGACTCTGTAAGCTGGGTACGGATCTTTACGATCGGGTTCAGCGTCGCCATTGGTTCCTGAAAGATCATTCCGATCTCATGTCCGCGAACCGTTGTCCATTTTCTTTTTCCAAGACCTACCAGCTCATGCCCTTTATACATGATACTTCCATTTATGATCTTTCCGGGCGGCTGGATCAGTCCGATCAGGGAACGACAGGTCACACTCTTACCACAGCCACTTTCTCCGATCAGTCCGAAAACTTCACCTTCATTTACAGTAAAGCTGACATCACCTACTGCATTTACTACTTTGCCGTCTTTTTTAAATATCGTCTGCAAATGTTCGACTTTCAGTAATTCATTTCCCATATCTATTCCTCCTAGCGGTCCTTCACACCCATCTTCTTTGCCAGTCCGTTACCAAACAGACTGATCGCAATACCTACAACTGCCAATGCCAGACCAGGGAATGTAGCAGTCCACCATGCGGATGTGATATAAGCCCTTCCTTCAGATATCATGGATCCCCATTCAGGCGTTGGTGGCTGAACACCTAAGCCCAAGAAACTCATGGAAGCTGCCATCAGCATACAGAGCATGATATCGGAAATACCATATACAAATGCGGATCCGATAACATTTGGCAGGATATGCCGGATCATGATCCTCCAATCAGAAAATCCAAGGATCTTCGCCGCCTGAACGTATTCTGAATTCTTCTCGACTAAAACTTCGCTTCGTACAAGCTTTGCATATTCACGCCAGCCAACAAGCCAGATCGCGATAAACAGATTCTTCATGTTTGCGCCAAGGATCGTAACGATCAGTATCATTAATACGATAAATGGAAATGCTGTCACAACATCCAGGATTCTCATGATGATTGCATCTACTATCTTGCCGTAATATGCAGATATCAGGCCAACCAAACTACCAATGATAAATGGAACCAGCATAGCCAGAAGTCCGATCAGAAGATCGATCCTTGCACCGTATAATACTCTTGCAAAAATATCCCGACCATAGTTATCTGTTCCGAACGGATGGGCTGCACATGGCTTCATCATCAGTGCTGTCATATCCTGTGTATTCGGATCGTATTTTGTAAAAAGTCCCGGAAACAGAGCCATAAAAACAATCAAAATCAAGGCAATCACGGACAGTTTAAAAAGCCAGTCTCCCGTTTTTGGTTTCTTTAATTTCATCATTTTAACGCCTCCTGCCTACTGTAATTTCACACGCGGATCCAGGAACGAATACAGAATATCCGTCAGAAGATTGACCACGAGGACGATGATCGCAAATAACATAACCAGTCCCTGTACCAGTGGATAATCTCTCTTTAATACTGCCTGCAACAGAAGATATCCAAGTCCCGGCAATGCAAATACGGACTCAATAACAACGCTTCCACTTAACATATTTGTAATTCGGATCAACAACAGGGTTACTGTTGATACCATTACATTCTTCATTACATAACGGGTACTGATGATCGAAGGCTTCAGTCCCTTACTGTATGCGAAGTTGACATAATCTTTCTTTACTATATTGGCAACACTGCTCTGAATATTTCTGGTCAGCAGTGAGATTGTTGCTACACTTGCGGTACATGCCGGAAGAAATACCGACCGGATATGATCAAAGGTCGTAACACCCCAGCCGCCAACCGGGAATATATTTGTCTTTAATGCAAATCGAAGCAGCAATAAAATTCCAAGCCAGAAATCAGGTACAGATAAAACAGCCAGTGATAATGCAGTTACTGTTTTTCCAAATATTGAATTCTCATATTTTCCTGAGAAATATCCGAGCGGGAAACTGATCGCTACAGCGATCAATGCAGTTGCACAGGTAAGCATCAGTGTTACTCCGATCTTCTGTGTGAACAATGCCCAGACAGTCTGATTAAATGTAATGGATGTACCGAAATCAAGATGCAATAACTGCTTCAGAAAAATGAAATATTGTACGATGAACGGTTCATTTAATCCCATCTTCTCCCGCATGGCATTCAGACTTTCTTCTGTAGCTTCCGAACCAGCCATCAGGGTTGCCGGATCACCGGGGATCAGTCGGATACTTGCAAATACGATGAAGGAAATAATGATCAGAACCGGTATCATCTGTAAAATTCGTTTTAAAATATAACTGAACTGTTGCATATCTTATTCCTCATTTCATCTCAGCGGCAGCGGTATTTTCTTCCGCCACCGCCCTCGTTATTTACTCTTTTACTAAAGTATCAAAGTTATATGCTCCAAGCGGAGTCTGTGAAAAGTTCTTGATATTACTTCTGGTTGCTACAATAAATGGAATGTAATAAAGCGGAAGGATCGGATTCTCTTCTGCACAGATCTCCTGTAACCGGTTATATTCTTCTGCACGTTTTGCTGTATCCATCTCTGTTCCAGCTTCTGTAGCAAGCTTTTCTGCTTCTTTCTGTTTCTCGCCACTCCATAATGTATGGTAGCAATCCTTTAAATCTGCGATTGCGATACCCTGTGCAAACTGGTTCGTGTCAGCAGTATCACTGGTCAGTGAT
The DNA here is from genome assembly GCA_002437435.1 of Lachnospiraceae bacterium UBA6403. Classification (GTDB taxonomy): domain Bacteria; phylum Bacillota; class Clostridia; order Lachnospirales; family Lachnospiraceae; genus Coprococcus. Next base: position 8,536 of record DJPV01000059.1, read on the forward strand.
GTAAACATCATTTCAAAATCCATTGAATACCATTCATCTGATACAGTAGAACCATCCAATTCTTCAATATTTAAGGTAATACCTGCTTTTGCCCACTGTTCTTTCAACATTGTTGCTTCCTGCAATTCATTTGAGTTACCGGAACGGATATCGATCGTTACTTCAAAACCATTCTCATAGCCGGCTTCTTTTAACAATTCTTTTGCGCCTTCCAGATCATAGGCAACCGGTGTCAGGTCTTTGTCATAGTAAGGCTGAGCCGGACCGATTAGGCCTGTAGATAATTCTGCGTTTCCGTAATATACAGCATTTATCAATGCTTCTCTGTCTGTTGCTTTTAAAAGTGCCATACGAACTCTTGCATCGGATAAAGCTTCTACTGAGTTGTTCAATGTGATATGTCTGGATTCCGTTGAATCAAAGGATAATACTTCGATTCCATCTGTTGCTTTTAATTCTTCTACACGGTTATTGGGTACATAGGTGATCGCATCAACCTGACCTGACTGAAGCTGCATAACTCTTGTATTGTCATCAGCTACAACATTGAATACGATCTTATCTGTCTCAGGCTTGCCTGCATCCCAATAATACTGATTCTTTACAAATGTCATGCTGTCACCGATCGTCCAACTCTCCAATGCATATGGGCCTGTGCCAATCGGCTTCGATGCAATACCATCTTCACCAACTTCTTCGCAATATGCCTTTGGCATAACGGACATACAGAACAATGCGGTTGAAGCAAGGAAGGTAGGTGATACTGCATTCAGATGAAAGATAACCGTTGTATCATCCGGAACTTCTACACTGTCTACCATGGAAACCATTCCTCTCCATGGACTCTCTTCGGAAGTCAGGTAACGATTCAGACTGTACTCCCAGTCATCTTTTGTAACAGGATCTCCTGTTGAGAACTTCAGATCTTTTCTGATATGAAAGGTATATGTCAGATTATCATCACTGATATCCCATGTCTCTGCCAGACAAGGTTCAATCTCTGTTCCATCGGCGCTACTCTTTGTCAGACCCTGTAACATCAGACTTAATAACCAGATATCTTCATTATTACCTGTCATGATTGGATCCAATGTAGATGAATCAATTGGTCTCGCGATCGTGATCACTGAACTGTCTCCTGTTCCTGTTGTCTGTGTACTTGTACTTCCACTTGTTGCTGCACCGCCGCATCCTGTTAACGAGGAAAGTGCAAGTGCGAAGGTAACTACGGCTGTAATCAGTTTTTTCTTCATATGAATCGCTCCTTTTTTAGTTAGAATATAAAAAAACAAGGGTGTAATCGCCATTGATCACACCCTTGTAATTTTCGCTTTTGTTGTCTCGTTATTTACTTTTCACACATAGTATCCTATAATCAACCACAGTGCAAACAGTGTTTTTCTGATAAAATCACAGTATTTTTACTGTTTATACGCAAAAAAGGAGCCAAAATGATTACTTTTACCCAATTACATTACTATTTAGAAGTAGCAAAGCAAAAAAGTTTTACCAAAGCAGCCAATAATCTTTATATTACACAGCAGACGCTCAGCAATCATATCAGCACGATCGAGCAGACACTGGGTACAAAATTATTTGAACGGACGACCCCACTGAAGCTTACCTATGCCGGAGAACGATTCTTTGTCTATGCGAACCGTCTGGTTCAGACGGAAACAGAAATGATGAATGAATTTCAGGATATCGCCGATGAACGAAAGGGACAGATCCGTCTCGGCATCTCCTATAACCGGGGTGCGCTTCTGCTTCCAAAGATCTTAACGAAGTTCCAGACCGACTACCCGGATATCAACATCCAGGTTATCGAAGATAATTCGATCGAACTGCAGAATATGCTGGTAAAGGGAGATATCGATCTGATGTTAGAGCAGCTTCCGTTTTCCGATGATATTGCATACTATACCTTAGGGGAAGATCATCTGTACCTGCTGGTCACGGACGAATATCTGAAGAATTGTTTCGGGCCGGACTTCAGCCATGTCAAGAGCATCTTAGTCAGTACCGGAAAGATCCAGGTTCTGGAACCTTGCAATTTCCTTCTCAATAAAACCGGCAATACGATCCGGAGTGCCATGAACAGCATCTTCCAGTCTGAGAAAATGGCTGTCAAGGTCGGTGTGGAATCTAATAATCTGGAAACCTTATATAATCTGTGCACAAATCACTATGGCTGCACTGTTTATCCCGGTAATTTCCTGTCTGACCGGGAGATAACGAACAACCTCAATATAATTCCGCTTAACTATCCAAGTGCCAGCTATACACTTGGCATCGGCTATATGAACGGGCATTATCTGTCGAATGCCGCAAAGGAACTTATCCGGCTGATGGAGGGGTGATGCGATAGCGTAACCTTGCTTATGGTGTTTGTATCGACCAAGGCATAGCATATATGACTCGCTTCGTTTTCTATAGAATGCATATGTCTAATTCGTAAATACTTCTGTGCCAACTCGCCTTCGGCTGAGCGGAGCACTTAGTGAAGACGAGCGTTAGCGCGAAGTCTGAGGTTAGTGCGTGCCATGTAAGTACACTTAGCGAAAACGAGTGCTAACGAAGTTTGAGGTTAGTGTAGCTTACTCTAATTCGCCAGCGTGCATCTCATAACGAAATCCTCATTTTACGTCATATTATAATGGGAAGAGGACGGCAGGCTGATATGCAACGGGATATTTATTAATACTTTCGACTTACTACTTGGGATTATCTATCGCAGGTCATCAATGGACTTTATAAGGGAGATTTTGATAGAATGTATAATCTGCCAGATATAGCCGCAAGCCGCCTATTTTCTTGGCTTTTTCGTCATTTTGACGATACTTTTTCAGTACCGGATGTGCATATGTATATGGTATAATTTATATAAGCATATCAAGGAAATGATATGTTGGAATTTAGGGTTATGGATTCGTATATATCGGACGAAGAAAGGAGTTGAAGGTTATGAACAAAAAAATTATCAGTCTTATACTCATGTTTGTTATGATCGGGGAGCTCATGTTTACAAGCATGCCAGTCGTAAAAGCCAGTGACTATCTTGACGTAACAGCTACCGCTACCTCAGTCACTTCGGTGAAATTGTCATGGGAAGCGCAAAAAGGAGTTACGCAGTATAAGATTTACCGGGCGGTTGCGGATGAAGATTGGAACGCAGGCAAATACAAACTGATCGCAACCATTTCGGGTAAAAAGAAAAGCTATACTGACAAAAAAGCGAAACCGGAAAATCGTTATACCTATATGATACGCGGTTATAAAAACAAGAAGAAAGTTATCGAAACCGGTATCCCTGCATTTACCTATACAGGTCCTGTGTGTTCATTTGACGAATACCAGTTTGCAGAAGCCCCAAGAAGTACAAAGTCGATCACACTGAAATTATACAGTTCAGGCGGCATACTTCCAACCGGATATGAAATCTACCGGAAAGAAATGGGTATCGTTGGCTACAAGAAGATTGCCACCGTCAAGAAAAGTGTAGAAAGCCTGAAGTACAAAGACAAGACAGTAACAGCAGGCAAGACATACCGCTATAAAGTCAGAACTTATCTTAAAGCAGGCAAGAAGAAATACTATAGCAAGTTCACAGATTACGAACAGATATCTGCAACAAATCAAACCGGTAAATATAAATTCAAAATTGATACCAGTGTAAAATGCGCAGATAATGAAACGGTATATAAGATCACCAGCAAAGCCTATAATGACACATTGAAATTATATGACGATGCTGTACTGACGATTGAACTGGACGATGGTTCGACCATTGAAACAGGTGTTGATATCATTTCCTATCGCAAGGGTGATGGCACATGGAAGAAATACAAAAACTACCAGAGCCTGACTCTTAAGGCAAATGAAACACTCTGGCTCAAGGTTCGTGCTACACAAGATGTAAAGATCAAGAATCTCAAAAATGTACAGTCCTGTGAACTGAATATGGGTGTTACTTATGGTAAAATAAGCAGTTTCCTCTGGGCTTACCCATATGCCGGTACCGCCATGACTGTTATGGATTCAGAAGCGATCCATTAGAAATGGTGCTAGAATATAAATAGTACAAGCCAAAATGAGAAATTCCAAATACATATTAACATGGTACAATAGAGACATGCTGAAGGAGGATCTCATATGGCAATGCAACATGACAAACAATTTAAACTTGATGCAATCCGATATTATCAAGATCATAAAGATCTCGGTGTACGTGGATGTGCAGAAAATCTCGGCATCGGATACAGCACACTAACAAAGTGGCTGAAAGACTTCCGGGAATCCGGTGATATTCCTGTTCGGGGTTCTGGTAATTACGCATCCGATGAACAGAAGGAAATCGCCCGCCTCAGACGTGAATTACGTGATGCCCAAGATGCACTTGATGTATTAAAAAAAGCAATCAACATTCTGGGAAAATGACAGAAGTCATTTATCTCGAAGTGTCTGAGA